>CAYGMS010000044.1:0-8335 GCA_964350905.1 uncultured Thiobacillus sp.
GATTCGGATAGCGCCTGGCGGTATTGCCGGGTCAGCGGGTGCGTGTTACCCAGCAGGTCGAACAATGCCAGCAGGCTGAGTCGCCCGATGTCGTGTCGGAAGCTGCGGTCGGTGCGGGCGATCAGCAGCAGGGCATCCATTGCGCCTTGAAAATCATCCGCAGCCAGCAAGCGTGCGGCACGCTGAAAGTGAGCGTCCAGATCCTCGCCATGCTGTTCGAGGTGGGCATCAAGCTCACTCAGCGGAGGCGCCTGGCGGGCCGTTTCAGCCAGATTCAAATGCGCATGCAGGTGGGCAATATCGGGTTCCCTGCGCGCTTCCGGCGGCAAGCTGTCGAGCAGTTTCAATGCCTGCTCGCCGTCGCCTTCGGACCACAGAAGTTTGGCCAGGTCGCGGGGAATGGCCAGATTGTCGGGGTCGGCCATGGCCGCATTGGCGAGCAGCATGCGCGCTTGCTGGCTGTTGCCGGCTTGACCTGCAGCCACGCCTAGTGCGTGGGCGCGATTGGCATCACTGGCGATGAAACGGTCAAGCACCTGACGGAAACTGCTGTCGGGGTCGGCCCCGTGTATGGTGTGGGCAACCTCGCCGCGCCAGAAAAATTTCACCGTGGGTACCGAGTTCACGCTGAAGCGCCGGGCCAGTTCGGGCAGTTCGTCTGCATTCAACATCACCAGCAGAAACTTGCCGCCATATTCGGCTGCAAGCTTGACCAGCCGGGGCATCAGGATGAAGCAGGGGCCAGCTTTGGGCGTCCAGAAATGCACCAGCACCGGGCCTTTGTGGGAATTTTCCAGTACCAGACGGTTGAAATTGTCTGCACTGGCATCGAAGACGTGGGGTGATAGGGTCATGTCAGGCGAAGTGTCCGGTTTGGGCGAACGTGTCGGTGGCGGCAACGAGCTCACGTGCGATGCCGGGTTCGAAGGCCGAATGTCCCGCATCCGGCACGATCACATAGCGTGCCTCGGGCCAGGCGCGTGCCAGTTCGTCGGCCGAGACGATCGGACAGACGGCATCGTAGCGGCCCTGCACGATGACAGCGGGAACATTGCGGATGCGGTCGACATTGTCGAGCAGACTGTTGTCGGGCAGGAAAATAGTGTTCACAAAATAATGCGCTTCGATACGTGACAGCGATAACGCGGTTTTGTCACTGCCAAATGCCGAGACCAGCTCGGGGTTCGGCAGCAGGGTGGAGCAGGATGCCTCGAAAGTGGCCCAATGCGTGGCGGCAGGTTGATGGACTGCCGGGTCGGGATCGACAAGGCGGCGATGATAGGCCGAGAGCAGGTCGTGGCGTTCTGCCGGCGGGATGAATTCTGCCAGCTGCCGTTGCGCCTCGGGAAACAGGGCACGGATGCCGTCGAGAAACCAGTCGATTTCACTTTTCCGGCAAAGGAAAATGCCGCGCAGCACCAGTCCGCGGCACCGCTCGGGATGGGCCTGGGAATAGGCCAGCGTCAGGGTTGAGCCCCAGGAGCCGCCAAACACCAGCCAGGTTTCAACGCCAAGTTCAGCCCGCAGCGCTTCCATGTCTGTGATCAGGTGTGGGGTGGTGTTGTCGGTGAGTTCGCCGTGCGGCGTTGAGCGACCGCTGCCGCGCTGATCAAACAGAATGATGCGATAACGCGCAGGATCGAAAAATTGCCGCTGGCCGGGCGAGGTGCCCGAGCCTGGGCCACCATGTACGAACAGCACCGGAATGCCTTCGGGATTGCCCGAGGTTTCCCAGTAGAGTCGATGGATGCCGGCTGTTTCCAGCATGCCGCTGGCGTAAGGCGTAATCGGCGGGTAGAGGGCGTTGTTGGACATGAACATGCAAATTGGAGACAGACTTTATCTAGTATCGCCCAGCTTGGCGGGATTGGGCAGTGTGCCCAAAGTGAAACAGGGGTATTGATCGGTATCGACAGGCGCTGACAGGGGCCGTATGCTTGAGGTGTGCGTCACACACACCTGAGCGTGCCCCGGTATTCAGGGGTGAGCAGCGCACGTAACAGCCTGTCTGCTGTTGCCAACCATAACCGATACGAGGAGTTGTTCCATGAGTCATGTTGTCAAAGTCGCGCTGTTGGGTTTGGGAGAGGTAGGCGAAAAATTCGCCGAGCATTTTCTGGAAAAAATTCAGGAAGAACATGTCAACGTGGAAATCGTTGCGGTCGCGCACCGTGATCTGGAGTCGCCCGTAGCGTTGGGATTCAGTCAAAGCAAAGTACCGGTATTCGAGAACGCGCTGGATGTGGTGAGCATGGGTGCCAAGGTCGACATTATTTTTGACCTGACCGGTGACCCGGAACTGCGCAGAAAACTGCGGACAGGCCTTCAGGAAACGCATAACCAGCATACGGTGATCGCGCCAGAAGTGGTTGCCCATCTGTTGTGGAATTTCTTTGGTGAAGGCGAATTACCGCACAGCGATCAGACAGGCTATTGATGCAGGCCAAGTGGATTCTTGGGGCGGCTGGTGCTGCGGACCTGCAGTCAGGCAGTTATGACAACGCCCTTTAAATCGGCTCACGCCCGGAATTCTGACTGGACCCTTGCGGCACAGTCGTGCATGACGCAGTTGGGTGCGATTCCTGCTGCCGCGACCCTGGGGTTTCTTTATGTGTCGGATGCATTTGTGGGCGAGATCGACGCAATTCTGGCCTTTTTCAAAAGCGCGACCAGCGTTCCACACTGGACGGGCAGCGTGGGTGTGGGCGTATGCGCAACGGGGACCGAATATCTGGAAGAGCCGGCCTTGGCCGTGATGCTGGGCGAATTTCCGTTGGCCGATTTCAGCATGCTGCCGCTGCTGCGCACCCCTCAGGATATGGGTGATCAGGCCACGGATGCCTATTTCGCCGTGGTGCATGGCGACCCTGCGAATAACCGTATTCAGGAGTTGATTGAAGGCCTGAGCGAGAACGTTGCGAGTGGCTTTGTCGTGGGTGGCCTGTCGAGTTCACGCGGCGATAGCGCACAGATCAGCGATGGCGTGGTCAGGGGCGGCTTGTCCGGCGTGTTGTTCAGCGACCGGGTGAAGCTGGCGACCCGGCTGACACAAGGCATCTCCCCGCTGGGCCCGCGTCACCGTATTACCGCGGCCAACAAGAACATCATCGGGAGTCTGGACAACCGTCCGGCACTGGATGTGATGAAGGAAGAAATTGGTGAAGCGCTGGCAGGCGATCTGCAGCGTGCGGCCGGCTACATCTACGTGGGCCTGCCGGTGCGTGGCTCGGATACCGGTGATTATCTGGTGCGCAATATTCTGGGCGTGGACCCACAGAATCATCTGGTCGCCATCGGTGAAACCATCGAGACGGGAGACGACCTGCTGTTTTGTCGCCGGGACCAGCAGACCGCAGAAGATGACTTGTTGCGGATGCTTGCGGCCATCCAGGCACAATTGAACGCACCGATCCGGGGCGGCGTGTATTATTCTTGTCTGGGGCGTGGCCAGCATATGTTTGGCGCGCCGAACCGGGAACTGGGCCTGATACGCGACACCCTGGGTGATTTTCCACTGGTGGGGTTTTTTGCCAATGGTGAAATCTCTTATAACCGCTTATATGGCTACACCGGGGTGCTAACCCTGTTTGGCTGAACAGACTAACAATACGGAGACACACATGAGCCTGCATGCCATGAAAGAGGACGAAGTCCGCCTGTTGCGCGATGAAATCGAATTGCTGATGAACGAGCGCCGCCAACTGTTGCAAGTAACCGGTGCGGCCGCGGTGTTTGTGGCCAATCTCGACACGGATAGCTTGCCGGATGAAATGGAAACCATCGACGCAGCCGAAATGCTGGCTGAACAACTCAATGGCTTGTCCGAGGAAACGCTCAAGGACGCACTTGAATCAGTGCGCGCCGAACTGGATCCCGTGGCTTAACCTGGTTCACATCTTGTCCCGATTGGCGCTGCCTGCTCTTGCTGAAGTGAGGCGCTTTGCGCTGATCGTCGGCCTGACCGCGCTGGCCTATGCGTTAGCCGGTTGGGTCAGCCTCAAGCTTGTTTCCTATATTGCCGATGTCGTGGCGGTTGTCTGGCTGGCTGCCGGCATCGGGGCCATGGCGAGCCTGCGCTTTGGCGCCGCCGGGGTGGTGGGCGTGCTGCTGGGGTCGCTTGCGGTCAACAGCCTGTTTCTGCCAGCCGAGGGCACATTGGGTTTGGCGCTGGGCGCGGCAGCCGGAGCAGCTGTTATCGGCTACTTGCCACGCTATCTGCTGCAGCCCTTCAGTCCTTCTCTCGATTATGTCTCCAGTGTTGCCAAATTCGCGCTGATCGCTGCTCCGCTGGGGTGTGCGATCAGTGCCGGAGTGGGGGTGTACAGCCTGCATGCCCTGGGCGACATGCCGGAAAGCCTGGTGTTCCGGAGCCTCTGGGTATGGTGGCTGGGCGACTTGCTGGGCGTTTACCTCATTGCCCCGCTGCTGCTGACGGTATCCCGCTGGGACTTGCTGCCCACCAACAAGGGCGCGCGTCTGGAAGGCCTGGTGTTGCTGCTCAGCATGATGCTGCTGACGCGGTTGATGATGCAGTATGTCGACCTCCTGCGGCCGGCCGAAATCGTGTTGTTTGTGTTGCTGCCGGGCGTACTCTGGGCCGCGTTGCGGTTTTCGGTCACCGGAGCGAGTCTGGCCATTTTCCTGTCGGCACTGATTGTGCTGGGCGTGGGCGTGATTTCCTTTGGTGGGCTCACTGTCACCACGACACCGCGCGACATTTTCGGCCTGCAGATCAGCATGGTGACCATGGCGCTTGGCGGGTTGTTTGTTTCGTCTGCACTGACCGAGCGCCGCTATTCTGAAATGCGGCTCGACATGCTGGCCAACCATGATCCGCTGACCGGATTGCCGAATCGCTCGTATTTCCAGGATTTTCTGACGCATGCCCTGGCGCGTGCGCAACGTGAAAAACTTCAGGTGTCGCTGCTGTTCATCGACCTTGACCGTTTCAAGCATATCAACGATTCGCAGGGCCACGAGGTGGGGGATCAGGTGCTGCGCATAGTCGCCAACCGGCTGGATGAGGAATTGCGTGCAGATGACTTTGTCGCCCGGCTGGGTGGGGACGAGTTTGCCGTCATCCTGAGCCACCCACCGGCTTCGCGTGCCGCCAGCCGGGTCGCGCGCAAACTGATCAAGGTCTTGGCCGAATCCTTCAAGCTGGAACAGCGCCGCTATGCCATTGGCGCGAGCATCGGCATCAGCGTGTATCCGGACGACGGTCTGGACGCCAACACGTTGCTGCGCCAGGCCGATCTGGCGATGTACCAGGCCAAGCAGCGGCGCAGCGGATTTGAGTATTTCAGCGATGAATTGAACACGGTCGCACAACAGCAATTGAACCTGGAAACTGGGCTGCGTCATGCGCTGGAGCGCAATGAACTGGTGCTGGTGTATCAGCCCAAGGTGGATCTCGTCAACGGGCAGGTGGTGGGGCTGGAGGCGCTGGTTCGCTGGCTGCCCAAGGCGGGCGGCATTATCTGGCCCGATCAGTTCATTCCGGTGGCTGAAGAGACTGGCCTGATCCTACCGCTGGGTCGCTGGGTGATACGCGCCGCATGCGAGCAATGGATTATCTGGCGCGATGCCGGACTCAGCCCGCCGCCGGTGGCGGTCAACCTGTCGCCACGCCAGTTTTCGGATGCGCGCCTGATGGACGATATCGAGTCCATCCTGAACGACACCGGCATGGATGTCGCGTATCTGCAGCTGGAAGTGACCGAAAGCGCCGCGATGGAAAACCCCATGCGCACGTTTGACATGCTGGATGCCTTGCGCCGGCGCGGACTCCACGTTTATATCGATGACTTCGGCACGGGCCACTCCAACCTCGGCCAACTGAAGCGGATGCCGATTGATACACTGAAAATCGACAAGAGCTTTGTCGACGATGTGCTGACGGACAGCGACGGGGCCGAAATCACCAACGCCATCATTCGCCTCTCGCACGCGCTGAATATGCGGGTGGTGGCCGAAGGGGTGGAGTCGATCGAGCAGGTGGCGTTTCTGAAGAAGCAGGGGTGCGACGAAATCCAGGGCTATGTGGTGGCCAAACCCCTGCCGCCTGACAAGGTGGCTGAACTGTTCGCGCAGCGCTTTGTTTTTTGACGCCGCTTGGCGGGGAATGCGCCGGAGTCAGGGCGAGCCCGTGGCGGGCAGACGCTCAGTTCTTCGCGCCCTGGTCTATCCAGGCGCCTATCATGCTGACATTTTTTTCCGTGAGCTTTGACTCATGGTGGGGCATGCGGATCGAGACATCGAGCTGACCTGACACCATCCGGTACAGGGTGCTGCTCAAGCTGGAACCCGGGCGTACCACGGGATTGAGCCTGGTGCCCTTCATCAGGGCGTCATAGCTGTCGAGGCGCAAGCCGGATTGTTCGTATCCCGAGTTGCCCGGCATATGGCACGCGACGCAATGGGCGTCGAGGATCGGCTTGATGCTGGCCTGGTAAGTCGGCGGTGGATCATCGCTGCAGCCCGTTTGTGAGGCGGCGGCCAGGATCGATAGCGCGAACAATACTGTACGTTTCATCATGAGAGACTCCTGCGCCGGGCCGATTGGAAACCAGGCCGATTGGAAGATGTAGCGACGAGCCCATCCCTTGGATAGGGCTGAATGACCGCAGCTTTAGCTCATCAACTGGCCCAGCACAAACGGCAGAATTCCGCCCTTGTTGTAATACTCGACTTCAATCGGCGTATCGATGCGCAGCTTGAGCGCAACACGTTCCGAGCGGCCGTCCGCGCGATGAATCACCAGCGTGACATCCTGCTGCGGAACGATGCCCGATTCGGCACCTTCGAGATCAAAGGTTTCGCTGCCATCGAGTTTCAGCGTGGCGGCATCAACCCCGTCCTTGAACTGACAGGGCAGCACACCCATGCCGGCCAGGTTGGAGCGATGGATACGTTCGAAGCTCTTGGCGACGACGGCTTTCACACCCAGCAGCGTGGTGCCCTTGGCGGCCCAGTCACGGCTGGAACCGGTGCCGTATTCTTCCCCGGCAAAGATCATCAGCGGCATGCTTTCAGCCTGATATTGCATGGCCGCGTCGTAGATCGATTGTTCCTTGCCGTCCTTGAGGGTGACGCCGCCTTCGGTGCCGGGAGCCATCAGGTTCTTGATCCGCACATTGGCGAAGGTGCCGCGCATCATCACTTCATGGTTGCCGCGGCGCGCACCGTAGCTGTTGAAATCGGCTTTCTGTACCTTGTGTTCGGTCAGGTATGCACCGGCGGGCGAGGTGGGCTTGATGCCGCCGGCAGGACTGATGTGATCGGTGGTGACGGAATCGCCAAAAATGGCCAGTGCGCGTGCGCCCTTGATGACCGGGCTGGGGACGGATTCATTGACAAAGAAGGGCGGCTCCTGGATGTAGGTGGAGGCTTCGTCCCATTGGTACACCGCGCCGCTGGGGGCGGTGACGCCATCCCACAGGGGGTTGTCGGCGCCGACGTCGGCATAGCTCTTGTACGCGCTGGCATCGGTGGAATGGTGCAGCAGTGCGGCTACTTCCTCGTTGCTTGGCCAGATGTCTTTCAGGTAGACCGGTCCATTCTTGCCGGCGCCGATCGGGTCTTTCTCGACGTCGAATGGCACGCGTCCGGCCAGTGCAAAGGCCACCACCAGCGGTGGCGACATCAGGAAGTTGGCCTTGACGTTCTGGTGTACGCGCGCCTCGAAGTTGCGGTTGCCGGAGAGGACCGAGCAGGCAACCAGATCATTGTCGAGCATGGTTTTTTCGATGGCTTCCGGCAGCGGGCCGGAGTTGCCGATGCAGGTGGTGCAGCCGTAGCCAACCACGCCGAAGCCAAGCTTTTCAAGATAGGGCAGCAGTTCGGCTGCCTTCAGGTATTCGGTCACCGCGCGCGAGCCGGGGCCCATGCTGGTCTTGACGTGTGACGGCGTGTAGAGGCCGAGCTCGACCGCCTTCTTGGCCAGCAGGCCGGCCGCGATCATCACGCCGGGATTGGAGGTGTTGGTGCACGAGGTGATGGCCGCGATGACCACGCTGCCGTGGCGCAGCCGGTCGCCGCCTTCAACCGCATACGTGCGACGCAGTTCCTCTTCGGTCTTGCCATAGCCGCCCTCTGCTTTGGGCTTTTGCATCAAGCTGTCAAAGGTCGTTTCGACGGCGGACAGCGCGATGCGATCCTGCGGGCGTTTGGGGCCGGCGATCGAGGGCTCGACCGTGGCAAGATCCAGCGTGAGCGTTTGCGAATAGTCGATGTCGCCCGCTTTCGGAATGCCGAACAGTTGCTGTGCCTGGTAATAGTCGCGGATCAGATCGACCTGCTCAGCCGAACGACCGGTCGCGGCAAAGTACTGGCA
>CAYGMS010000044.1:8345-11385 GCA_964350905.1 uncultured Thiobacillus sp.
GCATAGGTTTCGACCAGCTTGACCTGCTCGTCGCTGCGACCGGTGAGCTTGAGGTAGTCGATCGTGTTCTGGTCGATGAAGAACATCGCCGCGGTGGCGCCGTATTCCGGCGCCATGTTGGCGATGGTCGCGCGGTCGGTTACCGGTAGGGCAGCCGCGCCTTCACCAAAGAATTCGACGAACTTGCCGACGACCTTGGCGTTACGCAGCATTTCGGTGATGGTCAGCACCACGTCGGTCGCGGTGATGCCGGGTCGGGTGCGACCGGTGAGGTTCACGCCCACCACGTCCGGCGTGAGGAAATACACCGGCTGGCCGAGCATCGCCGCTTCGGCTTCGATGCCGCCCACGCCCCAGGCCACCACGCCGAGACCGTTGATCATGGTGGTGTGGCTGTCGGTTCCGACCAGCGTGTCGGGATAGGCCATGCCATCCTTCTCCATCACGCCACGCGCCAGGTATTCCATGTTCACCTGGTGCACGATGCCGACGCCGGGCGGCACGACCTTGAAGGTTTCGAAAGCCTGCATGCCCCATTTCAGGAACTGGTAGCGTTCCTGGTTGCGTTCGAATTCGATCTTCATGTTGAGATCGAGCGCATCCGGGCTGCCGAAGTTGTCGACCTGGATCGAATGGTCGACCACCATGTCCACCGGCACCAGCGGCTCGATTTTTTTCGGGTCCTTGTCGGCGCGTGCCGCGGCCGAGCGCATGGCGGCGAGGTCGGCCAGCAGCGGCACGCCGGTGAAATCCTGCAGGATTACCCGTGCCACGGTGAAGGGGATTTCTTCGGTGCGATTGGTGTTCGGTTGCCAGTTGGCCAACTGCTTGATGTGCTCGGGCGTCACCTTCACCCCGTCGCAATTGCGCAGCACCGACTCGAGCACGATGCGGATCGACACCGGCAAGCGTGCAACCGATACGTCTAATGCGGCTTCGAGTTTTTTCAGCGAGGCGAATTGCACGTCGCGCTTGCCGGAGGTAAAGGAATCGTGGGTGTTGAGCGTGTCGGTCATGGTGATGGGGCCAGAAAATAGGGAGTAAACAGGTTTGATTTTAACGGAAGCGTTCAGGCTTCGTGCCGCATCTGCGGGCTGTCTTCAAGCTTCCCGCCGCATTTGCGGGAATAGAATGACATCGCGGATGCTTGGCGAATCGGTCAGCAGCATGACCAGACGGTCGATGCCGATGCCGCACCCGCCGGTGGGCGGCAAGCCGTGTTCCAGCGCACGGATGTAGTCGGCGTCGTAGTGCATCGCTTCCTCGTCGCCGGCTTCCTTTTGCTGCACCTGATCCATGAAGCGTTCGGCCTGGTCTTCGGCGTCGTTCAATTCCGAAAAACCGTTCGCCATTTCGCGCCCGGTGATGAACAGTTCGAAACGCTCGGTGATGTCGGGCTGGGTGTCGGAGCGGCGCGCCAGCGGCGATACCTCGGCCGGGTAATCGATGATGAAGGTGGGCTGGATCAACAACGCTTCGGTGGTTTCCTCGAAGAAGGAAAGCTGCAGGCCGCCGATGCCATCCTGCGGCTTGAATTTGGCCTTCATCGCCTTGAACTGGCCGATCAGCCAGTCACGGTCGTTGAGTTGTTCGACCGTGTACTGCGGATGGTAATGGCGGATCGCCTCGACAATGGTGAGCCGGGCGAACGGCTGGCCGAGGTCAATGGCATGGCCCTGGTAGGGCACCACGGTGGAGCCGGTGGCGGCAACCGCGGTGGTGCGGATCAAGGATTCGGTGAAATCCATCAGGTAGCGGTATTCGCGGTAGGCCTCGTAGAACTCCATCATGGTGAACTCGGGGTTGTGCCGGGTGCTCAAGCCTTCGTTGCGGAAGTTGCGGTTGATCTCGAACACCTTTTCGAAACCACCGACCACCAGCCGCTTGAGATACAGCTCGGGCGCGATGCGCAGGAACAGTTCCATGTCGAGCGCGTTGTGATGCGTGGCAAAAGGTTTCGCGGCGGCGCCACCGGGGATGGGATGCATCATCGGCGTCTCCACTTCGAGAAAGTCACGCTCGACCATGAAGCTGCGGATCGCCTGGATAATCGTCGTGCGCCGCTTGAAGGATTCACGCGTGGCGTCGTTGGTGATGAGGTCGAGATAACGCTGGCGGTATTTCTGCTCCTGGTCGGCCAGACCGTGAAATTTTTCCGGCAACGGGCGCAGCGTTTTCGACAGCAGGCGGATCGATTTGGCCTGGATGGTCAGCTCGCCCTTGTTGGTCTTGAACAGAATCCCGGTCACGCCGATGAAATCACCCAGATCCCAGTGCTTGAACGCATCGTGCGATTCGGTGCCGGTGAGGTCGTTGGAGATATAGACCTGGATGCGTCCGCTCATGTCCTGCAGGGTGGCGAAACTGGCCTTGCCCATCACCCGCTTCAGCATCATGCGACCGGCCAGTTGCACCTCGACGGCTTCGGACTCGAGTGCTTCCTTGGATTTGTCGCCGTGAGCGGTGGCCAGCTTGCCTGCGTAGTCGCGGCGGTCAAAGTCGTTGGGGAAGGCGACGCCCTGCTGGCGGATCGCAGCGAGCTTGGCACGACGCTCGGCAATGATCTGGTTTTCGTCGAGGGCGGGTGCGTTGGTTTCGGTGTTCATGGTCAGCTTCAGAAATAGGGTGGGGTCTTCAGACCAGAGTGGACCGTTGCCACGGTGCGGGTTTCGCGCGTGGCCGGGATCTTCATGGCAAACCTTGGTGTTGGGTCAATGACCCGGGCAAAACGTGACACAATTATAGCTGATGTGACACTTTGGCTTTCCCGCCGGAACGCCAGAATTTAACCTGTAACGCCGCCTATTTCCCCCATGCCCGATACCCCATCAAGCCTGCTCAGCCGCGTATTCGGCTATCCCGAATTCCGTGGTGATCAGGCGGCCATCGTCGATACTCTGGTCGCGGGTGATGATGCGCTGGTGCTGATGCCTACCGGCGGCGGCAAGTCGCTGTGCTTCCAGATTCCGGCGCTGCTGCGCGAGGGCTGCGCGGTGGTGGTGTCGCCGCTGATTGCGCTGATGCAGGACCAGGTCGCCGC
>CAYGMS010000045.1:0-11326 GCA_964350905.1 uncultured Thiobacillus sp.
CTGCACAACAGCGTGTGCGACGTAATGATTGTCGGATGAACGGAATTTCACTGCCACAATAATAGTGCTACCAGGTCGACAAAACAGTTGTACAGCCCGTCCGCATCCAGGCGCGGCCTGTCGGGTGCTTCAAGCAGTTCGTCTGAGCTAACGCTGATTTATTCGTTACCCCGGCGAAAGCCGGAATTCAGTTAAATCAACGCGCTGGACCCCGGCTTTCGCCGGGGTAACGAACAAATCAGCTTTCCTTAAGTCTGTACCTGGCCAGCCGATATATCACGTTACAGGTCGATTCCCGATAGACGGCCTCTCCCGCAATACCTGCGTTCGTGGTCAGCGCCACTGTTTCAATGCACGCCATAGATTTCCCGTGGCATAAGATGCAAAACAAACACGGATTTATTAAGTGGCCAGGGTTTAAGTACGCGCCCCGCAGCCCCTTGGGGGCTACGGTTGTGTCCGGCCAACTGTCTGAACAAGACTTCATAGGAGAGGCGCCACTTGAACATTTCCGGGTTTGTTGCAAAGCACCGAACCACCTATCTACGCATTACCCCCCTGGGGATCGCGTTGGTGTTGACGTTTGCAACGATGCAAATGTCGCTCCTGTACCCGGACCATATCCCTACCCATTACTTCATCCTGCCAATACTGCTCGGCATCATCATCGGTCTGCTGTTCGCCACTCTCGCCGCCCTGCGCGCGGAGGTGATGGATGGACAGCGCATGTTTCGTGCCGTGGCGGACATGGCCCAGGAGTTCATCTATGTTCGCCGCGTCGATGGCAGTTACGAGTACGTCTCGCCCTCCTGCGAGCAAATAACCGGCTATCCGGCAGAGGATTTCTACGCCCAGCCGAGTTTCATGAATGGTCTGATCCATGCTGAAGACCGCTCTGTCTGGGATCAACATGTGCACCAGATGGATCATCAAGGCATGTCGGAAAAACTGGTGATCCGCATTCATACGCGCAGCGGTGAACTGCGCTGGATCGAGCACCTGTGCACCGACGTGCGCGACGCCCAGGGCAGCATTTTTGGCGTGCGTTCCGCCAACCTCGACATTACCGGTCGCATCGAGCACGAGCAGGCCCAGTCTGTCGCCGCCGTGGCCTTCGAGACCCACGAAGCCATACTTATTACCGACCGCCATTCCCGCATCCTCCGGGTGAACCGTGCGTTCAGTGATATCACCGGCTATACGGCCGACGAAGTCATCGGCCGCACGCCCGCACTGCTCAGTTCGGGGCTCCAGGACAAGGCGTTTTATACCGAGATGTGGGAAACCCTGAACACGCTGGGGCGGTGGTCAGGCGAACTGTTTGATCGCCGCAAGAATGGTGAGATCTACCCGAAACACCTGACCATCACCGCTGTACCTGACACCTCCGGCGAGGTCGCCTATTACGTCGGTACCTTCAGCGACATCACGGAGCGCAAGGAAGCCGAGAAAAAGATCAACCACCTCGCTTATTACGACCCGGTGACGAACCTGCCCAATCGTCGCCTGCTGCTCGACCGGCTCGCACAAGCGACAGCGGCCAGCCAACGCCATGGCCGTTACGGCGCGATACTGTTCATCGACATCGATCACTTCAAGAATCTCAACGACACCCGAGGCCATGACGAAGGCGATCAGCTACTGGTCGAAGTGGCGAGGAGCCTGACGGCCTGCGTGCGCACCGAAGATACGGTGGCCAGACTGGGAGGTGACGAGTTCGTGGTTCTGCTCGAGGATCTGGGCAAGGCCGGCCCGGCCGCCGCCGTTCTAGTGGAAGCCACCGCCGAGAAGATACTCCGTGCCATCAATCGGCCCTACCAGCTGAAGGGCAAGCCGTATTACTGCACCTCCAGCATTGGTGCGACGATGTTCAAGGGCCAGGACGAAAGCATCGACGAACTGCTCAAACATGCCGACGTTGCACTTTACCGCGCCAAGGATGCGGGGCGCGCCCGGTTACGATTCTTTGACCCAGCCATGCAGGCTGCACAGGATGCCCGGGCGGATATGGAAGCCGACCTGCGGGAAGCCATCACCCACCAGCATTTCGCCCTCCACTACCAGCCACAGGTGGATTTTGCCGGCAACATCCTGGGGGCCGAGGCCCTGATACGCTGGAAGCATCACGAACGGGGAGACGTATCACCCACGGAGTTCATTCCGTTTGCGGAAGAATGCGGCCTGATCATCCCCATCGGGCGCTGGGTCCTGCAGGCTGCCTGCGCCCAGATCAAGGCCTGGGAAAGTCATCCGGTCGCCAGCCAGATTCAACTGGCGGTAAACGTCAGTGCCCGCCAGTTCATGCAGGTGGACTTTGTCGAGGATGTCATCCTGCAACTACAGGCCAGTGGCGCCGACCCTGGCCGACTCAAGTTAGAGCTGACCGAAAGCGCATTGATCGAAGGCATCGACGAGGTGACCGACAAAATGCGCCTGTTGAAAGCGATCGGCATTCATTTCTCGCTGGACGATTTTGGCACCGGCTATTCTTCGCTGTCCTACCTGCGGCGTTTGCCGCTCGACCAGCTCAAGATCGATCGATCTTTCGTCATGGACATCACCACCAACAACAGCGATGCCGTGATTGCCCAGACGATCATCGGCATGGCGCGTAACCTCCGGCTGGACGTGATTGCCGAGGGGGTCGAAACAAAGGAACAGCTTGAGCTTCTTGAACGGCAGGGGTGTCTTGGCTTCCAGGGGTTTCTGTTTAGCCGCGCGGTGCCGCCGGATGAGTTTGAGCAGCTTATGTCGAGGCCAAGGCAACCGATTTATTGACGGTCAATGTGTTCAATATGCCCCTGGCTTCCGGTGCATTAAGCTGTGCCATCGAGCCACGCTGAATTGAATGCCACGATGGGACGCCGGGACCACTATCACGTCTATGTGATCGAACTGTCGAAAGACGTTTTATACGAAGGCCGCTTCAAGAAGGCCAACCCCGGTTACATCACGGGCAAGCCATGCATTTATGTTGGCATGACAGGGCTGGATCCTGACGTGCGCTTCGACAAACACAAGGCCGGCATCCAGTCCAATCGCTTCGTCAAGGAATTCGGTCTGCGCTTGTTGCCTGACCTGTACGCGCTATACAACCCGCTGTCGTATGACCACGCGCGCGACCTGGAAGTGGAGTTGGCGATTGATTTCCGTGAAGCTGGATACGGGGTCTGGCAGGCGTGAGAAGGATGCCGCCGATGAACAGGAACAATACTCAAGGGGGCAGCTTCGGATTGTTTTCTGGACCAAGATATCAGCAGTCATCCTTGCGCAGCAGAAAATGATTCTGACCCTTTAAGGAAGCGCTGAACAAGTTGGTTTGCTGTGTGGTTCGACAAGCCTGTCCTGAGTACATCGAAGGGCTCACCACGAACGAAATCAACTACTTGCCGTTCGTCCTGAGCTTGTCGAAGGACTTGTTCAGCGCTTCCTTAATTCTTCGAAAGCCTACCGAGTATACGCTTGCGCTCCGCCGTGTATTCCCACCAGGCCTTCGGTGCTTCGCCTGCCATGAAGCGCGTGATGGAAATAAATACATCCAGGACACAAGGGTCTTGCCGAGCACCGCGCTGGCAGCAAAGACTGTTGTAGAGCTTGACCGGGTCTTTGCCTACAAGCTGCGGCGGCGCCTTGATGTTGATGCATTCGAGATCTTTTGCCATGGCCGGGCCCACATTTGGAAGATCCGTCAGTTGGTGTAATCGATTACGGTCAACTTTAGCTGGATTCATGGCGTCTCACGTATGCATAACCAAAGGGGGCAGCTTCGGGTTGTTTTCTGAATCGAGGTGACAGCAGCAAGCCTTGTGAGCTGGAAGTGACGCTCCCGCCTTTTGATCTGTTTAGAAATTAATCTGTCAAAAAATCACCCGATTGGCAGCCCGCTCGGCAAGACACTCGTATTCACCCATCTCGAATTCACGGCACACCCAGGGCCGGTTTTCGTAAATCGTGCATTTCAGGGTGGCCCGGTCCAGGGCCGCACACCAGCCGTCTTCCAGGCGTGCCATGGTATGGCTGCCCCACTTGTCCAGTTCGATGAAATGATCGGGCACGCCTGCATCGGTAATCAGCATCACCTCCAACCGGCAACAGCAGGCCTTGCAGTTGGCGCAGGTGGCCTCGGGGTCAGGCAGGGGTGTCGCTTCGAAGGTCATCAGTTATGTTCATTTCGCTTATGGGCATCACGCTTCATGGCCTGGATCCTTACGCAACACAACAGAAGTACGCTGGATGAAGCTCGCGGTGGTTTTCGGCCTCTTCTGAAGTGCATCCCAAGGGCGCAGCTTCGCATTGTGTACTGAATCAGCATATCAGCAGCCATCCCTGCACAACGGAAAACACGGTTGCCTTGTAAACTAGTCATCGTTGCTGCTGTGCCCATGCATCCGCCAGACGGTTCTGGCGCCACCGTCAGCAGCCGGTCTGCCAACCCGTCACGCCCTCTAACCATTACAGATTCAACTGAATGCTCGATTACGCGCAGTACATCAAAATTTTCATCGGCCTGCTGGCGATCCTGAACCCGCTTGGGGTAATTCCGCTGTTTATCAGCATGACAGCCGACGAGAACACCAAACAACGCCGCAAGACGGTTGATATGGTGGCGATTGGGGTGACGATCATTCTGCTGGTGGCGCTGTTTCTGGGCGAACATCTGCTGAGCTTTTTTGGCATCACCATCGATTCGTTTCGGGTGGGTGGCGGCATCCTGGTGTTGTTGATGGCGATTGCGATGCTGCATGCCAAAACCAGCCTGGTGAAGCAGACGGATAAAGAGGCGGACGAGTCGATCGAGAAGGAGTCGGTGGCGATTGTGCCGCTGGCGATGCCGCTGCTGGCGGGACCGGGGGCGATCAGTACGGTGATTCTGACGGCGCACAGGGCAGACAGCATTGCCCACTATCTGATCATTGCGCTGATTATTGTGCTGTTGGCCGCAGTGGTGTGGGCGGTGCTGCGTTTGTCGCCCTGGATCGAAAGCCACATCGGTTCCACCGGGATCAATGTGTTTACCCGGATCATGGGCCTGATCCTGACGGCGATTGCGATCGAGTTTATTGCCGCGGGAATCAAGGGAATGTTTCCGGTGCTGGCAGGCACGTAGCCCGAGCAGGCGCTCCGGATTGACGCTGGACTGCGGCTGGCGGACACCGCCTTTTTAATATGCCAGACAAGCGCAATCCTGTATCCGCTGAGGACGCGCCGGGCTGACTGGCTTATGCTTATGGTGTGTTCAACACGACAGCCAGGCTGGAGTCGCGGCTGCGCCCATCATGGAAATCCTGCTTCTGACCGCCCTGATTGTTCTGAATGGCGTATTTGCCATGTCGGAAATTGCCCTGGTCACGGCGCGGCGCGCGCGGCTGGTAAAACTGGCTGATAACGGCGACCGCTCGGCCGCAGTGGCGATCAAGCTGCACGACGACCCGACGCGCTTCCTGTCGACCGTGCAGATCGGCATCACCTCGATCAGCATTCTCAACGGCATCGTCGGCGAGGCGGTGCTGGCCGATCCGCTGTCCATCTGGCTGCAATCTTTTGGCATGGACGCAAAAATCAGCGGCCTTGCGGCTACCGCGCTGGTGGTGATTGTGGTCACGTATTTTTCCATTGTGATCGGCGAACTGGTGCCCAAGCGCATCGGCCAGTTCAACCCAGAAGGCATTGCACGACGGGTGGCGCGTCCGATGAACCTGCTGGCCCTGCTGGCGCGCCCGTTTGTGCGGCTGCTGTCGGTGTCGACCAATGCCATCCTGCACCTGCTGGGCAAGCAGCCCTCCAGCCAGGCCGACGTGATCGAGGAGGAAATCCACGCCCTGCTGCAGGAGGGTTCGGAATCGGGTGTGTTCGAGCAGCAGGAACGCGACATGGTGCGCAATGTACTCCGGCTGGATGACCGCTCGATCAGTTCGCTGATGATTCCGCGCAGTGAGATTGTGTATCTCGACACCACGCTGCCGCTGGAAGACAACCTGAAGCGCGTAGCCGGGTCGCCGCATTCACGCTTTCCGGTTTGCCGGGACGGCCTCGACACGGTACTGGGCATTGTCAGTGCCAAGCAGCTGTTCAATCAGACACAGTCGGGCGGCAAGCTGGATTTGACCCACCAACTCATGCCCGCAATCTTTGTACCGGAAAGTCTCACCGGGATAGACCTGCTGGAGCATTTTCGCGCGTCTGATGCAAACATGGTGCTGGTGGTGGACGAATACGGCGAGATCGATGGTCTGATCACGCTGCAAAATGTGCTGGCAGCGCTGACCGGCGAGTTCACGCCGCGCAATATTGAAGACGCCTGGGCGGTGCAACGTGCCGATGGCTCATGGTTTCTCGACGGCCTGATTCCCATCCCCGAATTGAAGGACCGGCTCGACCTGAAAACCGTTCCGGATGAGAGCAAAGGCCGTTACCACACGTTGAGCGGTCTGGTGATGTGGCTGGCCGGGCGGCTGCCACAGACCGGCGATGTCCTGACCTGGGGAAACTGGCAGCTGGAAGTGGTGGACCTTGACGGCAAGCGCATCGACAAGATACTCGCCACGCCGATTGAACCGGCTGACAAGCCTGGGCACGGCCATCCTGATGAGGCTCCCTGAGCCCGTTATGCGAGCCGGTTATCCGTGCATGAGGCCTGTGTTGCACTTGCGGCTTTACAGCTTATGTGTGAATGTTTGTTTAAATAAACGCCAACCAACTTTGTGGTGCATTTGTCTGACTACCCTCACAAACAACCCTTGGGTATTTCCGGTACGCCCCGGATCTTCCGCGTGAACAAGACAAATAAGACACGCTGATGCCAGCGCGATCCGTTTTTGCCCGCCTGCCGAGAACCAACCAGATCGTCTTTCTGACGGGTCTGCTGGGCATCATCGTCGGCGCCTTTGGAATAGGGCTGTCATCCGACCCCTTCTGGGTCCAGTTCTTTGATAACGTACACTGGACTTCCGGTACGGTTGCAGCCGCCCTCCTTGCCTGGCTGGGCCTGAACAGCAGCAGCCACCCGGAAAGCCGAGCGGCGATAAGGTGGTTTGCCACCGGGTTTGCGGGCTATGCACTTGGGCAACTCGCCTGGGACGGGCAAATCATCCTGGGATACCGGCAATTCCCTTCGCCCTCCGATTTCTTTTATCTCTGGCTGGGACCCTGCCTGACGATCGGGCTGATCCTGGAAATCCGCCGCAACCTGCGCAAGCTGGACTGGCTCACGGCGCTGCTGGATGTGCTGTCACTGTCGATCGCATCGCTGACGCTGGTGCTGGTGATCTATCTGCCCAAGCAGGGCGATCTCGATCTGCTTTCAATGATCGTGCTCGTGAGCTATCCGGTCAGCCTGCTTGTTCCAGCCTGTATCGGCCTGGTCATGATCCCCGCGATGCGCTTGCGCATCGTATCCGGCTTCACGCTTTTCCTGGTTGCCATTGCAGTAACAGCATGGAGCTGGATGCAGTGGAACACGCTGGCCCTGAGTGGTCACACCATCCACGGAGCCTGGTTCAACATTTCCTTTTCGGTCGCCATTCTGCTGGCCGGGCTGGCTGTTTCAGTCTGGCAGCTTACCTATACGAATTCACCCCGGTGCGAGAAGGCCTACGAAGCATTCCTGCGCATGTTGCCCATTATTGCCGTCATCCTGGCCAGCGCTGCCATCATCGCGGCAGCCTCAATGCCAGAAGTGCAAAAACTGGTTTCAGCCCTGACGTATTCCGGGGCAGTACTGGTCATCATTCTGGCCATTGTCCGGCAAAGCCAGCAACTGAAAGAACGGGATCAACTGTTGACCGCACAAACCGAAGCACTCAAGACCGGACGGTTGCTTCAACTCATTATGGAAAGTGCGCCCATGCGGGTATTCTGGAAGGACCGCGAATCACGTTATCTCGGCTGCAATTCACTGTTTGCTCAGGATGCAGGCTATACGCACCCTGCCCAGCTAATCGGCAAAAGCGACTTTGAGATGGGCTGGAAAGACATGGCCGGTCTTTATCGTGCCGATGACCGCAAGGTGATGGCGTCAGGCATGGCCCAGCTCAACTATGAGGAACCCCAAAACACACCGGACGGACGGACGATCTGGCTCCGCACGTCGAAAGTTCCGCTCAGCGATAGCAAAAGCGGTGAAATTATCGGCGTGCTGGGCCTCTATGAAGACATCACCGAACGCAAGCTGGCTGAAGAAGAACTGCGTATCGCAGCGACCACGTTCCAGACCCAGGAAGCCATCCTGATCACCAATGCCGACTCCAATATCCTGCGCGTCAATCAGGCCTTTGAAGAAGTCACCGGCTACCGTGCCGACGAGGTGATCGGGAAAAATCCACGCATCCTGCAATCCGGTCGGCACGATGCCGCTTTCTACCAGGCCATGTGGTCATCGCTGCACGATACGGGCAAGTGGTCCGGCGAAGTCTGGGATAAACGCAAGAATGGCGAGATCTATCCAAAGTTCATCACCATCACGGCGGTTTACGATGCCCGGCAACGCGTATCCAACTATGTGGCCGTGTTTACCGATATCAGCCAGCGCAAACAAGCAGAACGGGAAATCCATAAGCTGGCCTTCTACGACACCCTGACCCAGTTGCCAAACCGCCGCCTGTTAATGGACCGCCTGCATCAGGCGATGGCAGTCAGCCTGCGTAGCGGCGAGCATGGTGCATTGCTGTTTCTGGATCTGGATCACTTCAAGACGATCAACGACACCCTGGGTCATGCCATGGGTGATCGGCTGCTGGTCGAGGTGACGCACCGACTGAAATCCACCCTGCGCGAAGGCGACACCGTAGCCCGCCTTGGCGGTGACGAGTTTGTCGTGGTGTTTGAAGGACTGAGCCGCCAGCAGGATGAAGCCGCCACCCAGACCGAACAGGCAGCAGAAAAAATCTGCCACGAATTGAGTCAGCCTTACAAACTGCAGAACTACGAGCATCATTCCACGGCAAGTGTCGGTATCTGCCTGTTCCAGGGTCATCAGGAAAGTGTAGAAGAGTTGCTCAAGCATGCCGATGTTGCCATGTATCAGGCCAAGGAAGCGGGACGTAACACCATTCGCTTTTTTGACCCCATGACGCAAGCAGCACTGGAAAAACGCACTGCCATCGCGGTGGATTTACGGCATGCCCTCAGCAAGCAGCAATTCCGGCTGCACTACCAGATTCAGATGGATACGCAGCGCCGTCCGCTGGGTGCGGAAGTGCTGTTGCGCTGGGACCACCCAGAACGGGGCTTTATTTTCCCGGATCAATTCATTCCCCTGGCCGAGGAAACCGGGCTGATCGTGCCGATCGGTTTGTGGGTGCTGGCAACCGCCTGTTCGCAGCTCAAGGCCTGGGAACACGATCCGCGGATGCGCGATCTGACGCTGGCGGTCAACGTCAGCGCCAGGCAATTCCGTCAGCCGGATTTCGTGACCCAGATGCGGCGCGTGTTGCGTGAATGCGGCGTCCGATCCCCGAAACTCAAGCTGGAATTGACCGAAAGCATCGTGCTGGAGAATGTCGAGGACACCATCAGCAAAATGCAGGAATTGAAATTGCTGGGCGTGGAATTTTCGATGGATGACTTTGGCACCGGCTATTCATCGCTGTCCTATTTGAAGCGCCTGCCCCTGGACCAGATCAAGATCGACCAGTCCTTTGTCCGCGACATCGCCTCCGATCCAAACGATGCCGCCATTGTGAACACCATCATCGCGATGACCCGGTCGCTAGGCCTGAGCGTGATTGCGGAAGGCGTGGAAACCGAAGCGCAGCGCGAGTTCCTCGAGCACCATGGCTGCCATGCCTTTCAGGGCTATTTGTTCGGCCGGCCGGTCCCGCTCGATCAGTTTGAGGCAGACCTGAAGCATCCCAAGTAAGGAGAAGCAGCACCGCCATCAGGAACGGGTTGACATATTCCAATAATCGTTAGACTATTCGCCGCATGGACAAACGCAAAACCAAGGACCTGCTCTACGAAGAAGTGGCCCGCATCGGCAAGGCGGTTTCCAGCCCCAAACGGCTGGAGCTGCTGGACCTCCTGGCGCAGGGTGAAAAAACCGTAGAGGCCCTGGCCACCGAGGCCGGCATCGACATCAAGCTGGCCAGCGCACACCTTAAAGTGCTCAAGGCGGCGCACCTCGTCGTGGCCGAGCGCGATGGGCGCTTCATTGCCTACCGGCTGTCTGGCGAAGACGTGAGTGCACTGTGGGTCAACCTGCGTACGGTGGCAGAAGAACACCTGGTTGAACTCAAAGTCGCGCTGGAAGGCATTTTTTCCGCACCGGAAAAGCTCGACACCGAAACGCGGCGTTCGCTGATGAACAAGGCGCGGCGCGGCGAGGTGATTGTGATCGATGTGCGCCCTGCTGCTGAATACGGCAGCGGCCACCTGCCTTTTGCGCGTTCGATGCCGCTCGATGAAATCCGCCAGCGCATCAAGGAACTGCCCGCCGACAAGGACATTGTTGCCTACTGCCGCGGACCGTTTTGCATGATGTCGGCCGAGGCGGTGGAACTGCTGAAAAAGCACGGCTACCGCGCGCAGAAAATTACCGACGGCACGGCGGAATGGCTGGCGGCCGGTTTGCCACTGGCTGAGTCCTGATCCAGGCATCGCCCCCCACAGACCAAGGAACCCACATGAACAAACCTCTTTACCTGATCAAACTCGGCGCCCTGTTTGTAGCCAGCGCCGCTTTGCTGGCCGCACCCGCCCGGGCGGAAGACAACCCCGTCGTGGTCGATGTGCTCTCCGGCTACCTGGACTTCGCCGAGTACGGCAGCAGCCTGATCTGGCCGGAGCAGATTCCACGGAAAGACTGGAAAAAAGTCTTCATCGTCGATGCACGTGACGCGGCCCAGTATGCGAATGAACACATTCCCGGCGCGATCAATATCGAGTGGCGCCAGGCGGTGGCCCGGCGTGCCGAGTTGCCGAAAGACCGCATGGTGGTGATGTATTGCAACTCCGGCTCATTGTCCGCCCAGGCGGTGTTCGCCCTGCGCCTGCTCGGTCACGACAACGTGAAAGTGCTGCAGGACGGCATCGAGGGCTGGAAAGCCAAAGGGGGTTTCGAGGCCAACGCCCGCGCCAGCGCTAATTCCAATACACCGGCCGGGCGCTGAGCCGGACGACGAATCAACATTTTTGGATTTTGACAGAAGCCAGCCATGGACATTCTTGCAATCCTTGCCGGCATGGCAACCGGCGTGGTGTTGGGGCTATTCGGTAGCGGCGGCTCCATCATCGCCCTGCCGGCGCTGATGTATCTGCTCGACGTGGCGCCGAAACCAGCCATCGCCATGAGCCTGGGCGTGGTGGGAATCACCGCCACCATCACGGCCAT
>CAYGMS010000046.1:0-11293 GCA_964350905.1 uncultured Thiobacillus sp.
CTGCCAGGCGCGTACCCGGGTATTGCCTCCACAGATATCGAAATACTGGCAGGCACCGCAGCGTCCGCCGACCTTGCGCGGGTGCGCTTTCAAACCGGCCATGATGGCGTCGGAAGTATCCATCCATATTTCCGAAAACGGCCGTTCACGCACATTACCCAGATTGTGGTTCCACCACATGGTGTCGGGATGCACATTGCCCAGGTTATCGATGTTCGAGATATTCACACCGGACGAGTTGCCGCCCCACTGTGCCAGCTTGGCACGCATGTGGGATTCGAGGTGCGGGAAGTTTTTCCGCACCCACAGCAGCAGGTAAACGCCATCGGCATCATTGTTGCCGGTGACAAATTCCTTGTGCCTGCCTTGCGTCTGGTCGCGCCAGCAGGCATCGAGCAGCAGGTCCATGGCACGCCGGGTGGCTTCATGCACCGCATCGTCCTTGCGGTTCCGGTTGCCGCGCCCAGCATAATTGAGGTGCGACAGATAGAACTTGTCGATGGACTCGTCTTCCATCAGTTGCAGCAGCAAGGGCAGTTCGTGGGCGTTGTCCTGGGTCAGGGTAAAGCGGATGCCGATCTTGATGCCGCGTTCGTGACACAGGCGAATGCCATGCATCGAGGCATCGAACGCACCCTGCTTGCGGCGGAAGGTATCGTGGGTTGCCTGAATGCCGTCGAGGCTGATGCCCACATAGTCGAAGCCGATGGCATCGATGGCATCGATATTGGATGCGTCGATCAGCGTGCCATTGGTGGACAGGCCCACATAAAACCCCATGTCCTTGGCACGCCGTGCAACATCGAAAATATCCGGCCGCAGCAGCGGTTCGCCGCCGGACAAAATCAGTACCGGCACATGGAATGCCTTCAGATCATCCATCACATCAAACACTTCCTGCGTGGACAACTCGCCAGGAAAATCCTTGTCGGCGGATATCGAATAGCAGTGTTTGCAGGTGAGGTTGCAGCGACGGATCAGGTTCCAGATCACGACCGGACCCGGCGGATTACGCTTGGGGCCAAGTGGAGTCGGGTTGGCCAGTTCCTGCATGTACTGCGAAATACGAAACATGTTTTTCCTCAGGGAAGGCATTTACCACTGGGCACATCTACTGCGTTCCGGATGTGACCAACGGTTCAAGGTGTCAGCTTACCCGCCAATACGCAAGCCGGTCTTTTTCAGGATGCGCGTACTGTAGAGAATTTCGTGGCTGCGGCAGGCATCGCCCAGCAGCTCAGCAATCTGTTGCGCCTGCGCTTCGACTTCGGCGCGGTCATGCCCATGCACCATGGCAAACAGATTGTATGACCAGTCCGGCAAGTGGCGCGGGCGGTGATAACAGTGGCTGACACACGCCAGTTCACCCACGCGCCGGCCCAGTTCGTCGATACGCGCATCCGCCACATCCCACACGGTCATGCCGTTGGCCTTGTAGCCCAGTGCGTAGTGGTTCGGCACCGCGGCAATGCGGCGGATGATGCCATGGTCCAGCATGCGCTGCATGCGCGACATCACTTCTTCTGCCGCAATGCCCACCTGTTCCGCCACGGCGTGATAAGGACGCGCCACCAGCGGCAGGCCTTTCTGCGTGGCAATAATAATATGACGGTCCACCGCGTCGATCATTGTGGGTTCGGCAACGGTATTCATACGCGCAACTTCAGTTCAACAAAATATTCGGTCAGCTTGGGCATGTTATAGACGGTGCAGCCGGTTTCCCGCTCGATCTTTGCCACGGCGTCTGCCTGTGCTGTTGCGGTCTCGGTGGCCAGTACAAACCACATGTTCAGGGCATGGTTGCGTTCGTAGTTGTGCGCCACTTCCGGCAGTGCGTTCACCTGTTCTGCCACCCGTTCGTAATCCTGCGGCGGGACCTTGAGTGCCGCCAGGCTCAATGCGCCGCCCAGACGCTCGGCGTGATACATCGGGCCAAAGCGGCTCAGGGTGCCTGCTTCGAGCAACTTGCCGAGTCGCGCCAGCAGCTCCTGCTCGGTGGTACCAAGCTGCTGCGCGACCGCCTCGTAGGGCTGCGCGCAAATCGGGAAGCCATCCTGCAGCGTGTTGACGATCGCCCGGTCGAGTGCGTCCATCATGCCGTCAGCACTGCCTCTGCAGGCGCGACATAGTGTGCGCCACGCTGCTTGAAACGACGGCAGCTGAACAGGATTTCATGGGGGAAGGCTTGCAGGCCACATTCCTGTCGGATCGCTTCAATGCGTTCCAGCACCGCGTCACGATCACGCCCGTGGATCATGCAGAACAGGTTGTAGCGCCATGCCGGCAGGCGGCGTGGACGGCGGTAGCACAGGGTAACGTCGGCGGCCTCGCCGACGCATTGGCCAAAGCCCGCCACCTGCCCGTCCGGAATATCAAACACCACCATGGCATTGGCATGGAAACCCAATTCCTGGTGGCGCACCACCACGCCGAAGCGCTTGATCACGTCCTGCTCCATCATGCCGCACAAGCGTTGAAGGACATCCTCCTCGCTCAATCCGGCCTGCTCACCCAGTGCCGCATAAGGCTGCGACACCAGCGGCATGCCAGATTGCACAGCGGCGATCAGTGCACGGTCGGCATCGCTCGGCACAAATGGCGTGGTATTTGGCTTGGCGGCACAACTGGCCTTGGTGGCGCCGTGATGCCCGGTCCGCATGTTGAAGCCAAGATCGATGTGGTAATCCTCCAGCATGGGCAGATAGAGTGCGGTATAGCCGAGTCTGCGCTCCAGGCCGTGCAGTGCTTCCAGCACGCTGTCTTCATTGGCAGCTGTCACCACAAACCACAGGTTGTAGGTATGTTCGCGCTGGTAGTTGTGATTGACGGCGGGGGACTCGTTCACCATCTGCGCGGCTTGCGCCAATTGATCTTCGGGCACGGCCATGGCAGCCAGCGCGCTGTAACCAACGCGATGCGGCCGAAACACGGCACCGACCCGGCTGACCGAACCGTGTGTCTGCAATTCGCGCAGGGTGTCCAGCACGACTTGTTCGGTGATATCGAGCTTGTGTGCAATCGCCGCAAAGGGCGTCGGGACCAGCGGAAAATCGCGCTGGTAGTCGTTGAGCAAATGGAACTCTATGGCTTCAGTCATCACAATCCCGTCCGGTGCGCGCGTGGTGTCAGGAAAATTCCGCTCGGGCTTTCAGCCTTGACTTCACCCACCTTGGCAAAGGAAGCCGAATCGTAAATTTCTACCCGGTTTTCATCACGCAGCGACATCCAGATCTGCTCGCCGCGCGGCGTAAATTCCATGTGCAGCACGCCCTTGCCGGGCTTCAGGGTTTTGACGATGGTGCGCGAAGGAACGTCAATCACCTGCACCGTATCGTTGTTGGGGAAAGCAAAGTTGACCCACACCTGGCGATTGTCCGGACGTGCCACCACGAATATCGGTTGCCCGTGCACGGCAATGCGGCCGCTTTCCTTCCAGTCATTCATGCCCACCACCAGCACTTCATGGCGTCCCACCGCCGGCACCAGCAGTTCGTTGCCGGTGGCGGCCCAGCCCTCCAGGTGTGGCATCTTGTAGACAGGCAGTTTTTCCTGGCCCCTGCCGTAGCCGTTCAAGACACGGCGAACCCCTGCCTGCGGATCCCACAGGTCGAGCATCGCCAATCCATCCTCGCCAAACAGACCGGCAAGATAAAAGCGGCCATCAGCAGTGATCATCGCGTCATAGGGTTCTTTGCCCACGTTGCGGAATTTGGTGACCACCGGATTGCCCGGATTGCGCACATCGACCTGCCAGATTTCGCCCGCTTCAAACAGACTGAACACGAACTGATTGCCCGGTGCATCGACCAGACCAATCACTTTGGAGGCTTTACCATTTTCGCCCACGGCAGGGATGTTCGCCACCAGTTCAAGACTGGCCGAATCAAAAATCTTCACGCCACCCGGTTCATAGTTGGCCACCGCGATCAGCTTGCCATCCTGCGAAATCGCACCGCCAATACTGTTGCCGGCCTGCACCACGCGCTTCACGATTTGCCGCTGCAGCAGGTCGATTTTCGTCAACCCGCCGTCGCGCCCAAACACGTAGGCGTAGCGCTCGTCGCGCGAGAAATTCACCGAGGCGTGCGACAGATCGCCCAGGCCGGTAATCTGTCCAAGGCTGCTACGCTGGGTGGTTTCGATCACCTGAACACTGCCGGTGGCGCGCTCGATTACTACGCCCAGATCGCCGGTACCGCGCAGGGACGTATTGGCACAGCCCTGTAACAGAAGGAATACGGCAAACAGACTGGCCAAGACTCGCATTAAAATTGTCCTTTCAACAGCAACTCAACTATCCATTCCGCTTCCGTTTCGGTCAGAAACGGTTTCCATGGAGGCATCGCGGTGCCCGGTCGGCCATGCAGGATGGTCGCAACCAGACTGTCTTTCGGTTTATCACGCAGCACCTCTGGCAACAACGGCAATCCCAGTCCACCCGCCATGCTCATGCCGTGACAGGAACCGCAATCCTGAAGCACGAGATGCCGGATCTCAATCTGGCGCGCCACGCTCGGCTCGGCCGCCAATGCCAGCCCACTACTCTGGATAAGCAGCAGTGCTGCGAGATATATATTGCGTCCCACTATTCCACCACTTCGATCACCCCGAGCATTTCGGGATGAGGGCCACAGCGATAAGGGTAGGTGCCGGGCTTGTCAAAGGTACGTTTATAGGTCTCGCCAGGGAAAAAACGATCCGACTCAAGCATGTTTTCCTGCTCGAACAAAACTGAATGATTGGTACGCTTCTCCCTGTTGATCCAGGTGACTGTCATGCCCGCCTTGATTTTCAACAGCTTCGGAACAAACTCCATTTTCTCGATTATCACTTCGGCAGCAGGCACCGCACTTCCATCAGCAACAGCCGGCATGATGCCGCCTGCACAGAAGCAAGCTGCCAACAGCACGGCCGCAAAAAAACGGGGGGCGCGCAGCCCGCTCCCCCCTTTCTGCTGCCGCGTCGAACGTGTATCAACGCGAAGATTCAACATGACGGCTCCCGGCTTGGCTTATTGCTTCACTGCAGTAATGTCAGCCTTGGCGTCGAGTCCCAGCGTATAACCCAGGGACACATGATGGAAACGGCCGATGGTATGGTCATCATGGATAGCGAAGCCGAAGTTATAGACTTTGCCTGCCTGCATGGCGATATCGCCATCACCACCAGATAGTTTGCGCGTAAACACCACCGTCCAGTTGTCGCCTGCCTGCTTGCCTTCTGCTGACACCAGCGCCTTGCCACCTTCCATTACGCGTTTGTCTGCCACATAGCCATCCATCGGCTTGGCGCCCTTGCCACTCTTGAACTGGATCAGGTCATAAAACTTGCCACTGGCCAGCGAACCACCTGCCACATACTTGGTTTTCTTGTCATCCTTGGCACCTGGCATCGTGCGCGAATCCTGGTGACAAGTCGCCCAGCAACCAACCTGGCTGGCCAGGTCCACCTTGTTGTCTTCCAGCATCACACCCAGTTTGACGGCATTATCCTTGTCCATTTTCTCGCCGCCGGAACCTGCCGGGTCTTTCCATTGGAAGCGCAGGTAAACATTGGTGGCGTCATAGGCTGCCTGCACAGTGACGGGAATGCTGCCGGCCTTGCCCTTGATCGGATGGGGCTCGATTTTTGCGCCACTGACAATTTTCTTGCCCATATCAGCGGCTTCGGCATCATGGCAGTCTGCACAAGTTTCGCCTTTTTTCAACGCCCGCGCACCGCCATGTTCAAGCCCTTTGGTCACCCACTCCATGGGAGAAACACCCGGATAAAAAATCGTGATTTTCTTGCTCGGGACCTTGCCCCAGTCGGGGGCCGCATGGGCCACACCCGTGCCAGCAGTCAGGAAAATGCCTAGCGCGGATATCGTAATCAGTGTCTTGTTCATGACTTTTTTCTCCATTCAATTACAGTTTTTGCGATTCACTATCTTGCCCTAATAGTCAGTAGTCAGATCTACAGATCATCTTCGGTCATACCTTCAGGCTTGCTGTGCGCAATGCCCTTGTGACAATCGATACAGGTCATCTTGTCTTGCTTGGCGTTCTCATGCTGCTTTTTCGCACGCTGCATCTGCTTGTCGGTATCCATACCCTCAAAGCTGTGGCAATTACGGCATTCGCGTGAATCAGATGCTTTCATCCGCTTCCACTCGTTTCGTGCCAACTGCAGGCGCTTGCCCTCGAATTTCTCCTTGGTGTCGATGGTTCCCATCATCTTGCCATACAGTTCTCTGCTGGCCTGCACCTTGCGGATCATCTTGTGTGTCCAGTCTTTGGGCACATGGCAATCCGAACACGTCGCGCGTACGCCAGTACGGTTCGAATAATGAATAGTTTTCTTGTATTCCTGATACACGTTGTCTTTCATTTCATGACAACCGATACAGAATTCAAGTTTGTTTGTAGCTTCCATGGTGGTATTGAACCCACCCCAGAAAAGAATACCGGAGACAAAACCAACTCCGAGAAGTGTTAAAAGAGAATATTTGACGCTCGGCTTACGTAATTTCGACCACCAGCTTGAACCCGCCATTCTTTACTCCCTGTTTTTGGAATCGTTGACACAACCGGAGGGCAGCCCTCCGGTTGCGTTCTGGTCAAACGCTTAGTAAATGTCGTGCTGTGTGTTCAGAATGTTGAACTTACCGGTCGGCGTGATCAGTTTGGCATCCTTGATCACATGCTTCAGCTTGCGTGTCTTGTCATCCATGATCACGATCGCTGACGGCTCGGTCTTGCCAGCCCACAGAGAGAACCACACTTCATCACCCGTTGCATTGTATTCAGCATGCACCGCACGCTTGACCGCCTTGGACTCAGGCAGACCAGCCAACTTGGCAATGTTGATGACTTCCGGTGCCTTATCCAGATTTCTGATGTCGTACACGGTCACTGACTCGGCTATTTCTTTTTCCGGATTCAGAGGCGCATCGACCCACAGATTTTTGGACTTGGGATGGGTTTTGACAAACAACGAACCCGCACCGTGATTCTTCAGCTCAGCCACCACTTTCCAGGCATGTTTCTTGTGCTTGACAGGATCGGTGCCGATCAATGAAATCACGTCAGCGCCCAGATGAGAGGTCGCCCACACCGGACCGAACTTGGGATGCACGAAGTTGGCGCCACGGCCAGGGTGCGGCTTGGCTGCGGTATCCACCAGTGCAGCCAGCTTGCCGGTCTTGGTATCGACCACTGCCACCTTGTTGGAGGCATTTGCCGCCACCAGGAAGTAGCGCTTGGTCGAGTCCCAGCCACCGTCATGCAGGAACTTGGCCGATTCAATCGTGGTTTCCTTCAGGTTTTTCAGGTCGGAGTAATCGACCAGCCTGATCATGCCGGTTTCCTTGATGTTGACCACCCATTCAGGTTTATCCTCGGTCGCCACGATGGAAGCCACGCGTGGCTCCGGGTGGTACTCACCATCCACATCCTGACCACGGGTCGACATGATCTTCAGGGGCTTGAGCGTATCCCCCTCGGTAATCACATACTGCGGCGGCCAGTAGCCACCGGCGATCGCGTACTTGTCCTCGTAGCCCTTGAACTTGGAGGTTTCCACTGAACGCGCCTCAATGCCGATCTTGAGGGTAGCCACCACGGTGGGCTTCTCGAACCACATGTCGATCAGGTCAAGCTTGCCGTCGCGGCCAATCACGTAGACATAACGGCCGGACTTGGATACACGGGAAATATGCACGGCATAGCCGGTTTTGACGATGCCCCATATCTTCTTGGTGTCGCCGTCGATCAGCGCCACTTCGCCGGAGTCACGCAGCGTCACCGAGAACACGTTCTTCAGGTTGATCTTGCTCATTGGCTTCTTGGGACGATCTTCCGGCTTGATGACCAGCTTCCAGCTGTTCATCATGTCCTTCATGCCCCACTCCGGCGGCGTGTCCGGCACCTGCTGGATATAGGTCGCCATGTTCGAGATTTCCTCTTTGGTGAGGATGTCATCGAAGTTCACCATGCCGCCATCGGTACCGTAGGCGATGATTTTTTCCAGGCGGTTCTGGCCGAGTTTCTGGGAGTTAAGCGGCTCCAGGTTCTTGCCGGTTGCACCCTTGCGCAAAATGCCATGACAGCCCGCACAACGCTCGAAATAAATTGTCTTGCTGGCCTCCTTTGCCGCCGGAGACAGCGTCGGTTCCTGTGCGTTTGCCACATTGAAGGCTCCAGCCACAGCTACTGCCAGTACGGAAAAAGCAAGTTTCATCATCATCCCCCTCTTCGGTCAATTAAAAGTAAACGTCATCCTGCATTTCAAATCCCGGGCAAATCCATCTGCACCCAGTACCTACACGAAAACCATGAATGAATATTCCTCTTCCTACGCCTATGGAACATTGACCTAAATCAAGATTCCCTGATCTTTTTTATGGTTATTGTCCAACCCACTCAACGTTGAAACATATTTCCTGCCGGAACTTGCACCTGCCTGCCGGTGTCTAAGCAACTTGAACAGTACCATTCCCCTGAACTAAAGCAAGGTCGGCATTTCCGGCTGGAAACAGGCGGAATATCCGTAACAGCTTGATTTTTTCAATCCAGAATCTCAAGCTACGATAGCCTTGACATAAGTCAAGGCACTCTTGGGTCGAACCCTGTAGATTTCTGCCCTGCACTATTTGAATACGAAGGAAACCCCGTTGGAAACAATCAGCGCTTATCTAAGCACGGACCATCATTGCTGCGATGACTATTTCGCAGCAGCGGAAGAGTACGCAGCCAAGCAGGACTGGGCTGCGGCCACTGCGAGCTTTGAACAATTCCGTTCCACCATGACGCACCATTTCGAAATGGAGGAGAACGTGCTGTTCCCCGCATTTGAACAGGAAACCGGGATGACCCAGGGACCCACGCAGGTGATGCGCATGGAACACCTGCAGATGCGCGAACTGTTCGCACGCATGGCCGCCGCCATTGCGGCCAAGGATGCCGATGAATATGCCGGGCTGTCCGAAACCCTGTTGATCCTGCTGCAGCAACACAATCTCAAGGAAGAAAATGTGCTCTACCCCATGGCAGAGCAGGCATTCGGCGTCAAGGGTGAAGCCGTGCTGCAGCAGATGAAAGAAATGCCCAGCGTTGCCTGACTGATCATGGCAGTCGAAATCATCCTTGATGTGCGTGGTCTGGAACCGCCCGAGCCTATGGTTAAAGTGCTGGACGCGCTTGAAACCATGCCGCCCGGAGACAGCCTGCGCATGGTGCACAACCGTGAGCCTTTTCCCCTGTACGGCATATTGCAACAAGACGGTTATCAATACCGCACCGAAACCTTTGCAGACGGCCACTTTGAAATAGTCATCTGGCGGTGAACGCACCCGTTTCCGGCCTGTCGCTGGAACAGGCGCCGCCGATTTCTGTTCCTTTTCTGTTTTTTCTCAGCGCGCCATTTTTTCTGCTGCTGGCGGCGCTGCTATTGCTGGTTTCGGGTCCACAGGCGCTGGCGTCGCGCTGGACGCCCGAACTGCTCGCATTGACGCATCTGATCACCCTGGGGTTTTTATCCATGATCATGATCGGTGCGCTGATGCAGCAACTGCCCGTGGTGGCGGGCGCGCCCATGCGACGGCAGCAGGCAGTGGCCTGGATGGTGCATATTCCATTGCTAGCAGGCACGCTGATGCTGGTATCCGGCCTGTTTTATTCCCAGACCACCCTGCTCCGAATCGCTCTATTCCCGCTGGCGTTCGCATTCATGAGCTTTCTCGTCGCGGCTGGACGCAGCCTGTCCGGTTCGCAGGTGCGTCATGCCACCACCCGCGCCATGCGTTTTGCCGGAATGGCCCTTGCCCTTACCGCCGGGCTGGGCATCACGCTTGCCGGTACGCTAGGCGGTTATTTCAATCTCCCGCTCAATGAACTGGTCGGATTGCATGTCGGGTGGGGCTTGCTGGGATGGATCGGCTTGCTGGTGATGGGCGTGGCCTACCAGGTCGTGCCCATGTTCCAGCTGACGCCGGCCTACCCTGCCCACCTCACTCGCTGGCTGGGCGGTTCGGTATTTTTTCTGTTGTGCGGCTGGTCTCTGGCGCCACAACTGCCCCTGCCGCTGGCAACATGGGGGGCGTCGCTCACCGCTGGCGGTGTGGCCATCGGCTTCGCGCTATTCGCAGGCACGACCCTGTATTTACACAAGAAAAGACGGCGCCGGATAGTCGATGTCACCCTCCAGTTCTGGCGCGCAGGCATGCTCAGCCTGCTTGCCGCCATTGCACTCTGGACGGCTGCACAATTGACAACCGCAATCGCCGACGACCCGCGCTATCCGCTCGCGCTGGGTTTCTTGTTCTTGTTTGGCTTCGCGACATCGGTGGTCGTCGGCATGCTGTACAAGATCGTGCCATTCCTGGTCTGGTTTCATCTGCAAAGCAGGCTGCCCAAGGGCAAACCCGCTCCCAACATGAAGCAGATCATTTCCGACCGTGGAACGCGGCGCCATTTATGGATGCACATGGCGACTCTGCTGCTGCTACTCGGCAGCATGGCATGGCCGCAGCTGATTTACCCGGCCGGGCTGACCCTGGGACTCGCTTCCTGCATGCTGTGGCTGAATCTGTTTGCTGCCACACGCCTGTATCGAAAGCTTATAGGCTAACGCCTATCTATAAATTGAACGTTTGGCCCTGCTGCAGCGCCGTCACCGCCCAGTCTGGCGCAGCCGCACGCAGCTCATCCATGATGGCCGCCTCGTTACCCGGCTTCAGGTGGGTGATCCAGACTTGCGGACGCACGCGCAACGCCTGCAATTCCGCCGCCAGTGAATCCGGCCAGTGATGCTTGGCTGCCTGAGCAATATTGGCAAGGGCATTTTCAAATGAAGTTTCGATGATGAGGTGGCGCAGGTCGGGGATGGCGTTGAGCGCTGCGGTGAAAGCCTCGCTGCTGGTGGTATCGCCACTGAACACCAGGCTGCCGCCGGTCACGCTCACCTGGATGCCGCATGCCGGCACCACATGATTGACCGGCAGCGGGGTGAACGTGCACGCACCCAGGGTCAGTTTTTCACTCATCTGCCAGGGATCGAAACGCACCCACGGATCCTCCGCGCTCGGTATCTCGCGAAAATCCGGCCACAGCTTCCAGTTGAACATATGCACAGACAGAACCTCGAGCACCTCGGGCAACGCATGCACGATGACGGGCTTGGTGCGCTTTTCGCCCACGGCATCGAGCAGCAGCGGCAGGCCCAGCACATGATCGAGGTGGGCATGGGTCAGGACTACATGATCGATCGCCAGCAGTTCATCCAGGCTCAGGGTGGTGATGCCGGTGCCGGCGTC
>CAYGMS010000047.1:0-11221 GCA_964350905.1 uncultured Thiobacillus sp.
AAGCGCTGGACCTGCTCAAGGCCTGGGGCACCGGCCATCCAGGTGGCATCGCCACCGTCCACGCCGGTTCGGCTGCGGGCGCGCTGCTGCGGCTGGAACAACTGATTCTCGAAGTCGCGGTTACGCCACCGCGCGCGCTGATCGCGGAAGCGGTCAACGTCATCGTCTACATCGCCGGTCGCGGCCATGCGCGCCGCGTGCAGGAAATCGCCTGTGTCACCGGCTTCGACAGCCACGGCTACCAGCTCAGTAGCGAGCTGATGCATTTCTTCCCATCCCTTTCCTCAACCCCCGGAGAACCGTCATGACGACTTCACGTATTTCCGTAAAACCTGCCTTGCAGTTCGTAGCCCTCGCCGCATTGCTGCTGGTCATCGCCATTCCCGCGCACGCCGCAGGCTCGAACATGCCCTGGGAAGCGCCGCTGCAATCGGTGCTGGAGTCCATCCAGGGGCCGGTGGCTCGCATCATCGCGGTGATCGTCATCATCACGACCGGCCTTGCGCTGGCGTTTGGCGACACCTCGGGTGGCTTTCGCAAGCTGGTGCAGATCGTGTTCGGCCTGTCGATCGCGTTTGCTGCATCGTCGTTCTTCCTGACCTTCTTCAGTTTCAGCGGCGGAGCGGTACTGGCATGAATGCGCCAACCACTAATGCAGCTGGCTTCGTGCATGGTTTCGAGATTCCGCTGCATCGCTCGCTGACCGAACCGATTCTGCTGGGTGGCGCACCGCGCACCGTGGCGATTGCCAATGGCACGCTGGCCGCCGCCGTGGGACTCGGGCTGCAACTCTGGCTGCCCGGCATTGCGCTGTGGATTGTTGGGCAGTCGCTGGCCGTGTGGGGCGCGCGACTGGATGCACAGTTCATGGCGGTGTTCGCTCGGCACATCAAGCACCGGCAGCTGCTGGACGTGTGAGGACGATCCCATGATGCACCTCGCCGAATACCACAAGCGCCCCGCCCTGCTGGCCGACTGGCTACCCTGGGCCGGACTGGTCGCGCCCGGCGTCGTGTTGAATAAGGACGGCTCCTTCCAACGTACGGCACGCTTTCGCGGGCCGGATCTGGACAGCGCAACGCAGGGTGAACTGGTCGCCACATCGGCGCGCTTGAACAATGCGCTGCGCCGGTTTGGGTCGGGCTGGGCGCTGTTCGTCGAGGCTGAACGACGTAAAGCGGCGGACTATCCAGATTCTACGTTCCCCGAGCCGCTGTCCTGGCTGGTCGATGAAGAGCGCCGCGCCGCTTTCGAGGAAGCCGATAGCCACTTCGAGAGCGCCTATCACCTGACGCTGCTGTACCTGCCACCCGAGGAATCGACGGCCCGCGCCGCGAAGCTGCTGTACGAGAACAACAAGGTCGAAGGCGTGGATTGGCGCGAGCGGCTGGAGGGCTTCGTATCGGAGACCGAACGCGTCTTCGGTTTGCTTGAAGGGGTGATGCCGGAGATCGCCTGGCTCGACGATGGTCAGACCCTGACCTATCTGCATGGCTGCATATCCTCCCGTCGGCATCCGGTGGCCGTGCCCGAGGTGCCGATGCACCTTGATGCGCTGCTGGCCGATGAGCCATTGATAGGTGGCCTCGCACCCATGCTTGGCGCGCAACATCTGCGCGTGGTGTCGGTGCGTGGCTTCCCGACCTCGACCTGGCCGGGTCTGCTCGACGACCTCAATCGCCTGGGCTTTGCCTACCGCTGGAGCACACGCTTCCTGTGCCTTGACAAGGCCGAGTCCGAGCGCGAGTTGGGACGCTTGCGCCGCCAGTGGTTCGCCAAGCGCAAGAACATCGTGGCGCTGCTGCGCGAGACCATCTTTCAGCAGGAGAGTCCGCTGGTCGATTCCGATGCGTCGAACAAGGCGTCCGATGCCGACGCGGCTCTCCAGGAGTTGGGCAGCGATCAGGTTTCGTTCGGCTACGTCACCGCAACCGTGACGGTGCTCGATTCCGATGCGACCACTGCAGACGAAAGGTTGCGCGCCGTGGAGCGAACCATTCAGGGCCGTGGCTTCGTGACGATCCCCGAGACCTTGAATGCGGTCGATGCCTGGCTGTCGTCGATTCCTGGCCACGCCTACGCCAACGTGCGCCAACCCATTGTCTCGACCTTGAATCTGGCGCACATGATGCCGGTCTCCGCCGTGTGGGCCGGGCAGGAGCGCAATGCGCACCTCGACGGTCCGCCGCTGATCGTGACGCGCACCGATGGCGCAACACCGTTCCGGCTGGTCACACACATCGGCGACGTGGGCAACACCTTGGTGGTCGGTCCCATCGGCATGGGCAAGTCGGTGCTGCTCGCCACGCTGGCATTGCAGTTCCGCCGCTATGCCGGCTCGCGCATCTTCGCCTTCGACATGGGGCGTTCGATTCGCGCCACCGTGCTCGGACTCGGCGGCGAGCACTACGACCTGGGCGCAGAGGGTGCCATGGCCTTCCAGCCACTGGCTCGCATCGACCAGGACAGTTACCGGGCATGGGCGGCCGAGTGGGTCCAAGGCCTTTTGCTTCACGAAGGCGTGGTTGTCGGGCCGACCGAGAAGGAGTCCGTATGGTCGGCGCTGAACAGTCTCGCCAGCGCGCCGCTCGATCAGCGCACCCTGACCGGACTGTCGGTACTACTGCAATCGAACACACTGCGCCAGGCCCTGCAACCCTATGTGCTGGGCGGCGCACACGGCAAGCTGCTCGATGCCGACCATGACCGGCTCGGTTTCGCCGACGTGCAAGCGTTCGAGATGGAAGAGCTGATGCACAGCAAGGCGGCGGCGCTGGCGGTACTCCGCTACCTGTTCGCGCGCTTCGAAGAACGCCTTGATGGTGCCCCGACATTGTTGATTCTTGATGAGGCCTGGCTGTTCCTCGACGACCCGGTGTTCGCCGCGCGCATCCGCCAGTGGCTCAAAACCTTGCGTAAGAAGAACGTGTCGGTGATCTTCGCCACGCAGTCGCTGGCGGACATCAAGGATTCCAGCATTGCACCAGCCATCATCGAGAGCTGCGTGAACCGTATCTTCCTGCCCAATCCGCAGGCGACCGAGCCGCAGATTCGCGTCATCTACGAAGGCTTCGGTATCAATGCGCGGCAGATCGAGATCGTGGCGCAGGCACAGCCCAAACGCGATTACTACTACCAGTCGCGGCTCGGCAATCGGGTCTTCGATCTGGGACTCGGGCCGGTGACGCTGGCGTTTGCCGGTGCGGCCAGACCTGAGGACCAGCGCGCCATTGATGTCGTTTCCGCGTCGGTGCCGCCTGCTGACTTCGCGGCCGCCTGGCTGCGCCATCGCGGCCTCAACTGGGCCGCCGACCTGATCCCCTCTTATCCGTCGTTCCCCTTCACCACCCAGGAGAAGCTCCCATGAAAAAAACCCTGCTTGCCATCGCCGCCGCCATTCTCATGACCGTGATGCCCGCTGCACAGGCGCAATGGGTGGTGATCGACCCCACCAATCTCGTGCAGAACATCCTGACCGCCGCCCGTGCTCTGCAGCAAATCAACAACCAGATCCAGCAACTGCAGAACGAAGCGCAGATGCTGACCAACCAGGCGAAGAACCTGACCAGTCTCCCCTTCAGCGCGCTTAATCAACTGCAATCTGCGCTGTCCGCGACGAACCAGCTGCTGCAGCAGGCACAGGGGCTGTCATTGAATCTGACGCAGATGGAGACCCAGTTCGCGCAGCTCTATCCCGCTGCCTACACTGCCTCCACCTCGGGTAGCCAGATGGCCACCGATGCGCGCACGCGATGGCGCAACTCGTTGGAGGCGCTGCGCACCGCGACCAAGGTGCAATCGCAAGCTGTGCAGAATTTCGCATCGGACGAACAGACCTTGACCGACCTTGTGAATCGCAGCCAGTCGGCGGTCGGCGCGTTGCAAGCCACGCAGGCGACGAACCAGTTGCTCGCCTTGCAAGCCCGGCAAGCCATCCAGGCGCAGCAACTCCAGATTACGCAAGACCGGGCCGTCGCCCTCGAACAGGCGCGTCAGGTCGCGGTGCATGCGCGTGCCGCCGAGGTGCGCAACCGCTTTCATGGCACCGGCACATCGTATACGTCATCTCCCGTCAACTTCTACGGCAACTGAGGAATCTCTTATGAAAACCCTCCTGACCACCCTCGCCTGCACCCTGCTGCTCGCCGCCTGCAACAAGCCGGCACCCACCGAGTCCGTCGAATCGCTGCTGGCCAATCCTGAGCGTTTGAAAGAGGTCCGCGCGCAGTGCAAGGCCGACCACGACAAGGCGGGGGACGCCCTGTGCAACAAGGCGAGTGAGGCCACGCGGCGGCGCTTCATGGGCAGCGGCACGCCGTACACGCCCGCGCCACCGGCTGCACCCGCTTCTGCACCGAAAGACTGAACCATGAACAACCTGTCGGTCATCGACCACTTCCTCGACGTCTTCTCCCACTACATCGACTCGGGTTTCGGCCTGCTGCATGGCGAGGTGGCGTTCCTCACCGCAACGCTGGTGGTGATCGACATGACGCTGGCTGGTTTGTTCTGGGCGATGGGCGGCGAGGACGTGATCGGCAGGCTGATCAAGAAGACGCTCTATGTCGGCGCCTTCGCCTTCATCATCGGCAACTTCAACAACCTGGCCGGCATCCTGTTCAATTCGTTTGCCGGACTCGGGCTGGTGGCGTCGGGTTCCACGCTGACGCAAGCCCAGTTTCTGCAGCCGGGCCATCTGGCCAAGGTCGGCGTCGATGCGGCGCAACCGATCATGGCGCAGATCAGCGACCTGACCGGCTTCCCCGAGGTGTTCGCGAACCTCGATGTCATCTCGGTGCTGTTTCTCGCCTGGCTGGTGGTGATCGTGAGCTTCTTCGTGCTCGCGGTGCAGCTCTTCGTCACGCTGATCGAATTCAAGCTGACCACGCTCGCGGGTTTCGTACTGGTGCCGTTCGCGCTGTGGAACAAGACCGCGTTCCTGGCCGAGCGGGTGCTGGGCAACGTGGTGTCATCGGGCATCAAGGTGCTGGTGCTGGCGGTGATCGTCGGCATCGGCACGGGACTGTTTGCACAGTTCCAGGTGCCGCCCGGCACCGAGCCCTCTATCGACCTGGCGCTGACCATCATGCTGGCCTCGCTGGCGATGCTGGGACTCGGGATATTCGGGCCGGGGATTGCGACGGGTCTTGTTTCAGGTGCACCGCAGCTCGGAGCCGGTGCGGCAGCCGGAACGGCGCTGGGTGCGGCGGGGCTGGCGGTGGCCGGTGGTGCGGCTATCGCCACTGGCGGTGCGGCGGTGGCGGCGGGTACACGCATGGTGCCGGGTGCAACACGCGCCGCCATCGGCGGAGCGGCGTCGGCTGGGCGTGCAAGCAGCGCGATGGCCAGCGGCACGAAGTCTGCCTACCAGACGGGTGCTGCGGCTTCAGGGTCGGGTGGTGTTCGTGCTGCAGGTGCTGGCCTCGCCAATGTGGCCAGGAGCGGTGCCGGTGCGGTCGGCCAGCGCGTCGCAGCCGGTGCGAAAGCGGTCAAGGATCGCGTGGCGAACTTCGTCGCGGAAGCTGCTGCGCCTGCGGCGGCAGGCAGTTCTACCGAATCAGCCGATGCCAGGCCCCTTGCGGCAGAGCCCGCCTGGGCCAAACAAATGCGGCGCAAACAGCAGGTGAGCCATGCAGCCACCACGGCGGCGCACACCCTGCGCTCAGGCGATCACGGTGGTGGCGGCGCCAGCCCGAGCCTGCGCGACGATTCGAACCCTTAAAAATTTAGTTTAACGGAGATCAGTCCATGCGATTCAAACGACCGCAGGTGCGCTACTCGGACACGCCCGAGCCCGTCACCCCCTACCAGGCTGCCGCGCAGGTCTGGGACCAGCGCATCGGCAGTGCGCGCGTGCAGGCGAAGAACTGGCGGCTGATGGCCTTCGGCTGCCTGTCGCTCGCTTTGCTGATGGCGGGTGGGCTGGTGTGGCGCTCGGCGCAGTCCATCGTCACCCCTTATGTGGTCGAAGTGGCCACCGGCGGTCAGGTGCGTGCAGTGGCTGAAGCAGCCACGCCGTACAAGCCGAACGATGCGCAGATCGCCTACCACCTGGCGCGCTTCCTCACCGACGTGCGCTCGCTGTCGATCGATCCCATCGTCGTGCGGCAGAACTGGCTCGAAGCCTACGACTACACCACCGACAAGAGCGCAGCCACGCTGAACGACTACGCGCGCACCAATGATCCGTTCGCGCGCATCGGCCAGACCTCGACGGCCGTGGAGATCACCAGCGTGGTGCGCGCCAGCGAGTCGTCGTTCCAGGTGCGCTGGATCGAGCGCACCTATGTGAATGGTTCGCCCTCGGGCATCGAGCGCTGGACGGCTGTGCTGTCCATCGTGCTGCAACCGCCGCGCACCGAAGAGCGGTTGCGCAAGAACCCGCTGGGCATTTATGTCAACGGCCTGTCCTGGAGCCGTGAATTCGACGCAACCGAAGGAACCCCAAAACCATGAAAACCCCAATCCGTCATTCCGTATTGCCGCTAATCCTGAGTGCCACTCTGGTAACCCTCACCGGTTGCGCCACGCACGGCAAACCGCCACCCGACATCACACTGGACGAACCTATTGCGGCACAACTGCTACCAGAGCTACCCAAGCCCATCGAGGTGGTTGAGGTGCCCAAGCCTCTGCCCTTGCCCGAGCAGTTGAAGGCCTTTGGAAATCTGCCCGAGGACAAGCCTGCCCCGGAATCACCTGACGAGAAAACTCGCGTGGCGCGTGCCAACGCCGAAGCGCGCGTAGCGCCAAGCCGCGAGGGCTACATCAACGCCATCCAGGTCTGGCCCTACAGTGATGGCGCGCTGTATCAGCTTTACACGAGTCCGGGGCGCGTCACCGTCATCGCCCTGCAGCAAGGTGAGGAACTGGTGACGGTCTCGGCCGGCGATACGGTGCGCTGGATCGTCGGCGACACCGCGAGCGGCGCAGGTGCAAATCTGCGCGTGAACATACTCGTGAAGCCAACGCGCGTCGGCTTGAAAACGAATCTCGTCATCACCACCAACCGCCGCACCTATCTGCTGGAATTGTCCTCGACGCCGCAGGCGTGGATGGCATCGGCGTCGTGGGACTACCCGAAGGACCGCATGCTGGCCTTGCAGAAGCAGGCGCAGCAGGCTCAGGCGGCAGCGCCGGTGGACTCGGGCTTGTCGCTGCAACAGATCCAGTTCCGTTACGCAATCACCGGCGACAGCCCACCGTGGAAACCGCTGCGCGCATTCGATGACGGCGAGCGCGTCTATATCCAGTTCCCCGCCGGCATCACGCAGGGCGAGCTGCCGCCGCTGTTCGTGATCGGGCAGCAGGGCGATGGCCAGCTCGTCAACTACCGCTTCCGCTCTCCCTACTACGTGGTGGATCGGCTGTTCGGTGCGGCAGAGTTGCGGCTGGGCGCGGACAAGGCCGCTGTGGTGCGCATCGAGCGCACCGATGGCGTGGTCAGCACGGCACGGAGTCATTGAGCATGAGCACGCCCGCCACGCCACAATCTCCACCGGCCGGGACGAACAAGGTCGACCCGGACACCTTGAGTCTGCGCGCGCCGCCGCGTCCGGTCACGCGTCTCAACCGTCGCATGCTGGCGGTGCTTTCAGGGGCGCTCGGCATCGGCATCCTGGGTGCCACGCTCTGGTCCTTGCAGCCGCACAAGCGCGAGCACAACCCGGCCACCGAGCTGTACAACGTGGATCGCGTCTCGCGGGCCGATAGCCTGGATCAATTGCCCAAGGACTATTCCAAAGTGCCGGTCGCTGCAAAGCTGGCAGTGCCCGCATTGGGCGAACCACTGCCGGGCGATCTGGGTCCGGCCATCGTGCATGCGCAGCGCAATGCCAATACCGGCACGGGTGCGTACAGTAACCCGACTCAGATGGCTGGCGTTCGCGATGCCGAGGAAGCGGCGAGATCGGGAGTGTTCTTTCGCGGCAGCGGTGCTGCGAAGGTGGCGACGGCTGCAACAGCAAACACTGCTATGCCAGAACCGGTATCCGGCAATCAGCCATTCAATCCGATGGTTTCGGTATCGGCACAGCCTACCGATCCGACGGCCGCGCAGAACCGGCAGGATCAGAAACAGGCCTTCGTCGCGAATGGCGGCGACACCGCCACCCGCAATCCTGCCAGCCTGCAATTGCCGACCTCGCCCTACCAAGTGATGGCGGGCACCATCATTCCGGCGGCGCTGGTGACGGGCATCAACTCCGACTTGCCAGGGCAGGTCATCGCCAACGTCACCGAGGCGGTCTATGACACGGCCACGGGTCGCTTCCTGCTGATCCCGCAGGGCTCGCGGCTGATCGGTCGCTATGACAGCCAGGTTTCATTCGGTCAGCGGCGCGTGCTGCTGGTGTGGACGCGGTTGATCCTGCCCGACACCTCATCCATTTCGCTCGATCGACTACCCGGCATTGACCCAGCGGGCTATGCCGGGCTGGAGGATGGGGTCGATTGGCATTGGGATCGCATTCTCGCCGGTGCCGCACTGTCCACGCTGCTGGGTGTGGGCGCCGAGCTGGCTGCGCCCGATCGCAGCGGTAGTGACGGCAAGGTCATCATCGCCACGCGCCAGAGCGCGCAGGACACGGTGAACCAGGTCGGTCAGGAGATCACCAAACGCAACGTGAGCATCCAGCCGACGCTCACTATCCGGCCCGGTTTCCCGATGCGAGTCATGGTGAACAAGGATCTGATTCTGCGGCCATACCAACCGCTGTTCTTCCACAGGGGATCATCGCAATGAACCTATCCACCAGCAAGCTGCGGCTGGGGCCGCTGCCAAAAACCGAGACGGTAAAACTCACGATCACACTGACGGTAACGCTCAAGGCCGATTTGGAGCGCTATGCCGCGCTGCATGCTCAGACCTATGGCGAACCGATTGAGGCTGCGACGCTTATCCCACACATGCTCGAAGCGTTCATGGCGCGGGATCGGGGATTCAGGAAGTCGTTCGCGAAAGGAGCGCCAGCATCACGGCCAATACCCGCATCGAACCCCTAGTCAGACATGCCACTCTGCCTCAAACACCAGCCTGGTCTGACTGCGAATGCGCAGCGCAATAGCAACCCACGCCCAGTGTACGCCCATGCACGCCCAAGCAGGTTTCCGGAAATGGAGATCGGCGAGACTATATCGACAGACGTTAAATTGCCGATGACAGCCTCAATCCAAGCCGAACCGGCACACCGATGGAGCGGAACATGAGCAACCCAAGTCGATGGGTGCTGATCAATCGATTGGCAGAGATCACCGGATACAGTGAAGACGCGGTGCGCCACAAGGTCAAGAACGGCACATGGTTGCAAGGCCGTATCTGGCGGAAAGCGCCGGATGGCCGCATTTTTGTGAACGTGGATGAATTTGAGCGCTGGGTGGAGAGCGGCAGGCAACTGGCTGCGAATTGATGCCGTCAGTCGTTCACGTTAACCCCCTTGTTGCGCTTCCCTGCTTGGAGCAGCCCTGCGGCGGTGCTGTTGTCTAATACGCTCAATGAGCGTATAACCATCCCCGTTGCCAACGGTCGACGCAGGCGTCTTGTCCTGCCAGGCATGATGGCGCCCATAGACCCACACCATGCCTCACTCTCTCAACCGGCGCAACAACGTTGCGGCTTCGACAACTGCCACGCCCCCCGAGCCTGATGACATCCGTGCGGCCCGAACTGCGGCGGGTTTGACACAAACGGAAGCCGGCGATGTGGTGCATGCGTCGTTGCGTACTTGGCAGCAGTGGGAGGCAGGGGATCGCAAGATGCACCCCGGACTGTTTGAGCTCTTCAAGCTCAAGACCGGACGAGAAAGACGCAAGCAACAAGCCAACGACAGGAACAACCAGGAGTGATTTCGGGAGAGTGATGATGGCGGCGCAAATGGATACCGTGATGAGCAGTAATCTTCCAGGCATCGAAGTGCATGGAAAGTCGATTCGCGTGGCGTTCATGCACAAGGGAGTGCGCCATCGTCACACGCTGGGTATCGAGCCAACCAAGGCAAACCTGAAACATGCGTCTCGCCTTCGCAGCGCCGCCATGTATGCGCTCAAAACGGGGACCTACGACGAGTCCGAGTATTTTCCCCATTCACGGCAAGGCGACCAAGTCGGCACGGCAAGCAAGCGTCTCGGCGACTTGTCCGAACGGTACATGCCGCTCAAAGCAGTGGACATCACTGTCGAAACACAGAACCGCTACCAGGTGGCGCTCAATGCCTGCCTCAACACCATCGGACGGAACCGCTTGGCCGATGCCCTGATCCCGGCAGACATCCAGCAATTGCGCGTGGACTTGATCGAGACGCGGGCCGTCTCGACGGTAAACCACTACCTCGCCACATTCGCGGGCTTTCTCTACTGGTGCGAACAGAACCACTTCTGTGCCGAAGGCTTGGCCAAGCACTGCACGCGCTTCACCAAGAGTAACAAGGACCCAGACCCGTTCACCTATCAGGAGTACAACGCGCTGATCACGAAAGGTTGTTTGCACCCGGTGGACGCGGCCTCGGTGACACTCGCGTTCTACACAGGTTTGCGGCCAGGTGAGTTGTGCGGCCTCGCCGTGGAGGACATTGCTGCCGACCTGGGCAAGCTGACGGTGCGGCGCTCAGTTACTCAGTCGCTCACCTTCAAGATTCCGAAAACGAACAAGGAGCGAACCATCCTGCTGTTCCCGCCTGCTCAGGCTGCACTCAAGGTGCTTATCGAAGATGCGTTGACGCGCGATGCGATTGACTTGGAAGTCTGGCTAAATCGCCATGAGTCGCGAGTTGATCGCGCGCGGCTGCTATTGTCGCCTAAGACGCAGGCGCGCAAGACCAACGTGAATGCGTGGTATGTACCGAGCGCATGGAATACGAAGTGGAGCAACCTGACCCGGCGCGCCGAAGTCCGGCATCGCCCGCCTTACCAGACCCGCCACACTTACGCCTGCTGGAACCTCACGGCACGCGGCAACCTGGCCTTTATCGCGAACCAGATGGGACACAGTGACTACTCGATGCTCGTGAAAGTCTATGGCCGCTGGATAGATTCGGAGTCCCCCAGAGAGCTGGGGCGCATCTGGCAGGGCATAAAGAAACTCGTACAAATTGCCCCAATTTTGCCCCAATAAAACGATCAAAATATGATAACTAATTGTTATTAATGAGCAAAGAAGCCATACATACGCACACGCCGATGATGGCCCAGTACCTCGGCATCAAGGCACAGCATCCCGACATGCTGC
>CAYGMS010000048.1:0-11101 GCA_964350905.1 uncultured Thiobacillus sp.
GTCATGATCTGCAACAGCGTGATCGGCGTGCGCCGGATCGCCAGACTGGATGACAGGACATGGCTGCCCGTTGGCTGGACTACAACCTTGAATAACGCCTTGCATGAAGAAGTGGATTAAACGCCTGGCCCTGCTGGCCGTCCTGGCTACGCTGTTGGGTGCGGGCGGACTCGTCTGGTACGCCAATCAAGCTTTGCGTATCGAGCCGTTGCCCAAAACCATCAGCGTGGTGCCCGGCACCCATTTGCGGAGCCTGAGCGTGATGCTGAAGCGCGAAGGGGTGGTCGGCAATGCGCAGGTGTTCTGGCTGCTCGGTCGTGTGATGGCGAAGCCGGGAACACTCAAGGCCGGTCTGTATACACTGGACAAGCCGCTCACACCGCTGGAGCTTTATGCCAAGATCCAGCGTGGCGAGGTTTCACAAGCCGCTTTACAGTTCATCGAAGGCAAGAACTGGCGCGAGGTACGCGCGGTGCTCGCGGCACAACCCCTGCTCAAAAACGACAGCGCCACGATGAGCAACGCCGAACTGATGCAAGCCATCGGTGCGGAAGAAGGCCACCCGGAAGGCCTGCTGTTTCCCGATACGTATTTTTTTGCACCGCATACGTCCGACATCCCGGTATTGCGGCGGGCCTACCGCCTGCAGCGTGAAAAGCTGATGGCCGCATGGGACACGCGCGCGCCGGGACTTCCCTATCGCACACCGTATGAGGCTCTGATCATGGCTTCAATCGTGGAAAAGGAAACCGGTGCGGCATTTGAGCGTCCGCAGATTGCCGGTGTTTTCATTAACCGCATCAGGTTGGGGATGCGCCTGCAAACCGACCCCACCGTCATCTACGGACTCGGCGAACGGTTCGATGGCAATTTGCGCAAGATTGATCTGCAAACCGACACGCCCTACAACACCTACACGCGGGCCGGCCTGCCGCCTACGCCGATTGCGATGCCGAGCGAGGCGGCGATTCAGGCTGCGCTCAACCCGGCCAAAACCGATGCGCTGTATTTTGTTGCGCGCGGCAACGGCACCCATGTCTTTTCCAGTACGCTCGAGGCACACAATCGGGCCGTGAACCGCTACCAACGAAGATGACACCTGGAAAATTTATCACGCTCGAAGGCGTGGACGGCGCAGGCAAAAGCACCCACGTTGGATACGTTGCAGACTGGTTGCGGCAACAGGGACACGAGGTCATCGTCACGCGCGAACCAGGCGGCACCCCGCTCGGCGAAAAGCTGCGCGAATTGCTGCTGCATCGCGACATGGATGCCGATACCGAGTTGCTGCTGATGTTCGCCGCACGCCAGGAACACTTGGCTGCGCTGATCTGGCCGGCACTGGCCCGCGGCGCGTGGGTGGTGTCCGATCGCTTCACTGATGCCAGCTATGCCTACCAATGCGGTGGGCGCGGTATCGATACGGCGCGTATTGCCGCGCTGGAAGCCTGGGTGCAGCGTGGCTTCCAGCCTGACCTGACCCTGCTGTTCGATGTGCCGCCCGAGGTAGCGGAAGCGCGCCGCTCGGCTGCACGCACGGCTGACCGTTTCGAGCGCGAAGCCGACAACTTCTTCAACCGTGTGCGGTCTGCCTATCTTGAGCGTGCACAGGCCGAACCTGCCCGCATCCGGGTGCTGGACGCGCGTCACAGCATTGCCGAACTGCAGCTTGAAATCGGCCGCTTGTTGCAGGACATGGCGTGAACGCACCCTATCCCTGGCTGGAGTCTGCCTGGCAACGACTGCTGTCGACCCGTGCACGACCGGCGCAGGCCCTGCTGCTGGCCGGGCCGCGCGGAGTGGGCAAGGGTGCATTGGCACAGGCCTGGGCGCAGACGTTGCTGTGTGAAGCCGTGTTGCCGGGAGGCGCAGCTTGCGGCGGCTGTCCGGCTTGTCACTGGTTCGAGGCCGGGACACACCCCGACTTCCGGCTGGTTACCCTGCAGGAAAAAACCAGCAAGGAAGGTGAGATCAAAATGGCAACGGGGATCGAGGTCGACCAGGCGCGCGAGGCGGTCGATTACGTCCAGTTGTCCACTTATCGTGCCGGATTGCGTGTGGTGCTGGTCAATCCGGCAGACAGCCTCAACCTGGCGTCGGCCAATGCCTTGTTAAAGGTGCTCGAGGAACCGCCGTTAAATACGGTGTTCGTACTGGTGTCGGATCAGCCACGGCGTTTGTTGCCGACGATACGCAGTCGTTGCACGCGGCTCGACATTGGCCTGCCGAGCACCGATACGGCGATGCAGTGGTTGAACGGCAGACAGGTTGAAGCGGCCGCCACCTTGCTGGCCTTGTCTGGCGGCGCGCCGCTGGATGCCTTGAACTGGGCCGATGGCGTCGAACTGGATGAGCGCCGCAGCGTGCTGGAAGGGCTGGCGCGGCCCAGGCAGCTTGATCCGGTTGGCCTGGCTGATCGCTGGAAGGCGATCAAGCCGCAGACCTGGCATACCGTGGCGTACAAATGGCTGGGGGATTTGCTGGCGGTGCGGCTACAGGGCAGGGTGCAGTTCAACCGTGATTTTGCCGAGGTGCTGGCACAGTTGGGAAGTCAGGTGGATCTGGCGAAGTTGCTGACACTGGCCAAAATGCATGCCGAGTCCGGTCGCACGCTGACCCACCCGCTTAACCGGGCATTGCAGCAGGAAGCCTGGCTGATTCAGTATCGGCATATGTTTGATTAATGAGAGTGGACCATGAACGCAGCAGCCAATGACATTACCGGACAGGTTCGACCAGGGGTGCTTTCCCTGTCGATCAAGGAAAAATCCGCGCTTTTTGCCGCCTACATGCCTTTTGTCAAAGGCGGCGGTCTGTTTATCCCCACCAGCAAGAGCTACAAGATGGGCGAGGACGTGTTCATGCTGCTGTCGCTGATGGACGAGGCCGCCAAATTACCGGTGTCCGGAAAAGTCGTGTGGGTCACGCCCCCAGGCGCGCATGGCGGCCGCACCCAGGGCGTGGGAGTTCAGTTCGCTTTCAACGAGAGCGGCAAGGCGGCACAAAACAAGATTGAGGTTTTGCTAGGTGGTTCGTTAAAATCGGTGCGACCGACTCATACCATGTGACAGGTGCAAGATTCAAGTGGCAAGAGTGGCGCTGAACTTTTCCAAAAGCCAGGGCGCCTTCAAGAGACTTGCATCTTGTAACTTGCATCTTGTATCTGAAATGTTCATCGATTCCCACTGCCACATCAACTTCCCCGATCTTGCCGACAAACTGCCCGAGATGCTCGATCTCATGGCAACCAACCAGGTAAGTCACGCATTGTGCATCAGCGTGGAACTGGAAAAATTCCCGGATATCCGTGCGCTGGCCGAAGCGCATCCCAACGTATACGCGTCAGTCGGGGTGCACCCCGACCACGAGGACTGTACCGAGCCTACCGTGGATGAACTGGTGGTGCTGGCGGATCACCCCAAAGTCGTGGCGATCGGCGAAACCGGTCTGGATTATTTCCGATTGACCGGCGATCTTGAGTGGCAGCGCGAGCGCTTCCGTACCCATATCCGCGCGGCGCGTGCCTGCAACAAGCCGCTGGTGATTCACACCCGTGCCGCAGCCGAAGACACCCTGCGCATCATGCGGGAGGAACAGGCGGGTGAAGCGGGTGGGGTGATGCATTGTTTTACCGAGAGTATGGCCGTGGCCGAAGCGGCCATCGAGCAGGGATTTTATATTTCGTTTTCCGGCATCGTCACCTTCAAGAATGCCAGGGATCTGCGCGAAGTGGCCGCGGCCATCCCGCTGGACCGACTCCTGATTGAAACAGATTCACCGTATCTGGCGCCGGCTCCGTATCGTGGCCGGACTAACCAGCCAGGCTATGTGAAGCACGTGGCGGAAGAAATCGCGCGGGTGCGGGGCATCACAGCCGAAGCGGTGGGTGAGGCCACGACGCAGAACTTCTTTCGACTGTTCGGTGCGGCGCGCCCATGAGCGGGAAAACAATGGTGTCTTCGAATTTTTTCAGAAAAAGCTGTTGCACAATGACTGTGTGTTGCTGCCCGAGCGGCTGGGGCTTTCCGGTAGCTAAATCCTGGTCGCACGGGTGGAGCCGGAACACACGGGCACTGGCCGACTTTAGCTAGGCTGCCACACAGCGTCATTTCTATTTTGATGCCGAGCTGTGGCAACGTGCGCCGGCGTAGCTGCTGCCCAGGCTGACTGGAACTGGATCACGTTTGCAAAAAATCAGGATCAGTCATGCTGAACCGGATTACCCCGCAAGATATCTGATGCCAATGCCGAGCAGCACCAGTGCCAGCAAGATGCGCAACCAGCTTTCCTTGAAGTAACGACTGATCCGTGGGCCAAGCCAGGCCCCGACCATGGAGCCTGCCAGCATCGGAATCAGCAGATTCCAGTCCAGTTGCACGCCCATGACCACATAGTTGACGATTGATGCTGACGAACTGATGAATATGGCCAATGCCGCCGTACCTGCCACCACAAACATCGGCAGACGCAGCGCCATCGCCATGAACGGAACCAGCAGGAACCCGCCGCCGACACCCAGTGCCGAAGCGATCGCGGCAATCATGAATCCGGCTGCGAATGCCAGGGACGGGGCGTAGCGAAATACTTCACCGCCAAATTCAAACTCGATGCTTCGCCATGACCAGAAGCGATGTTGAACGCCGAGCGTGCAGGGTTGTTCGTCCTGCAGCACCAGGCCTTCGAAGGCTGCTGCGGCTCGAACTGACGCGCCTGAGGTGCGTGCTTGCGGGCGCAACGACCATGCCAGTTGCGCGGCAATGAACAGCACCAGGATGGCGAAAACGGGTTTGAAGTCGGAAAGATCGGCCAGGTAATGCATGGACAAGCGGCTGCCCACCAGCGCGCCGAGCAAGCCTCCCGTGGCCAGAATCACGGCCAATCCGAGCACCACGCGGCATTGGCGCAGATAATTGGGCACTGCCACCAGCGGTGTCGCCAGCGTCAGCACTTGTGCCATGGGTTTGACCTGATTGGCATCGGTCAGGCCCAATACCGATATCAGCCCGAATGAAGCGAGGATGCCGCCCGCCGCGCCTACCAGCGAAAACACCAGACCGACTAATCCGCCCCAGGCAAACGGCAGCAATGCATCCGGCCAGAGTGTCGCTAACTCAATTGGCATAGCGGTTTTCCGGATCCCGTGATGTAGGGCAGACTGATCTTGCTGTGTTCAATACACGTCACCCCGCTAGAAATATCCCATTACGATGAGGTGTCACCCTCGTGAAAAGCGGTGACTCAGAAAATATCGTCAGGCAAATCGTTGTGTGAGCCGTCGCAGAAGGGTTTGTTCTTGGTGTGTTTGCAGTTGCATAGCCACACCGTGGCTTTTTCCTTGATGACGAACGATACCGGTTCCAGCCCGGTGCCTTCGTGCGAGCCGTCGCAGAATGGCTGTGTCATCGAGCGGCCGCACGAACACCACCAGTATTCGCCCGGTTCGAGTTCGAGTTCTGCAGGATTTTTTTCATACACAACAGGATCGGACATGGTTGGCTCCAGCGATAAAAGAGTCATTCTAGCCGCATCGGTGCGTTTGAAATCCGTATGGTTTGTGGGGCAATTGGGCTGCCACGCGATTCGTGGCGAGCCGTTTGTTGATTGAGAGCCGGGTTTGAAGGCATCGATCAACAAGAAGGGGAAGCTCATCTCCCTTGTACCAGTTAAAGACACGTGGTGATCCAGGCCACACCATGCTTATGGATTGGGGTGGGTCATGACCCTATCTCCCTACCCAATAAATGATTTGCTTCGGCAGTCATTGCTTTGTCTCGCAATAAGGATCTGTGCGACGCGCTCCAAGGCGGCATGTCCTACACTGGGCAATGCGGTCTTCACCGCGCGCGGTCTCGACGCACTCGCCCACGCTTATAGACCCGACTGCCTAGGGAGCCCAATGTCTGAACCGACCGAAGAACGCACGTCACCCTGGCGTGTCCAGATCAACCCGCCGGTTTTTATTCTGTCGGGCGTTTTTACCTTGGTGTTCGTCGGGCTGGCGGTGCTTTACCCTGATGCCGCAGCGGGGCTGTTCGCGGCCACACAGGGCTGGATCACACATTCGGCGGGCTGGTTCTATGTGCTCTCCGTGGCAGGCTTTCTGGTGTTCGTGGTGGCGCTGGCGGTATCGGGCTACGGGCGCATCAAGCTCGGCCCCGACCACAGCGAACCCGACTACAGTTACCTGTCCTGGTTTGCCATGTTGTTTTCGGCGGGCATGGGCATCGGCCTGATGTTCTTTGGCGTAGCCGAACCGGTCATGCATTTTGTCAGTCCGCCGGTCGGCACCGGTGAGACGGTAGTGGCGGCGCGCAATGCCATGCGGATCACCTTGTTCCATTGGGGTGTGCATGCCTGGGCGATTTACGGGGTGGTGGCCTTGTCGCTCGCCTATTTTGCCTACCGGCACAATCTGCCGCTGACGATCCGCTCGGCATTCTATCCGCTCATCGGTGAGCGGATTTATGGTCCGATCGGCCACGCGGTCGATATCTTCGCCGTGCTTGGCACCTTGTTTGGCGTGGCGACTTCGCTCGGATTCGGCGTGATCCAGGTGAACGCGGGCCTGAATTATCTGTTCGATGTGCCCGCCACCGTCGGCGTCCAGGTCATCCTGATCGCGGTGATCACGTCGATTGCGACGCTATCGGTGGCGCTGGGTCTGGATGCCGGCATCCGACGCATCTCCGTGCTTAACGTCGTGCTCGCGGTGCTGCTGCTGCTCTTCGTCCTGGTGACCGGGCCGACGGTGTTCCTGCTGCAGACGCTGGTCCAGAACACCGGCACGTATCTGTCGAACCTGTTTGGCATGACCTTCAACCTGTATGCCTACGAACCGACTACCTGGATCGGCGGCTGGACCTTGTTCTACTGGGGCTGGTGGATCGCCTGGTCACCTTTCGTCGGCATGTTCATCGCGCGCGTTTCGCGCGGCCGGACCATCCGCGAATTTGTCGTCGGCGTTTTGCTCGTGCCGGTAGGATTCACTTTCATGTGGATGACGTTTTTCGGTGACACCGCGCTCCACATGATCATGATCCAGCACATTGGCGAACTGGCCGACGCGGTGGCGGCAGATACCTCGGTTGCCCTGTTCAAGTTCTTCGAGCACCTGCCGTTTTCCGGCATCACCTCGCTGCTGGCGACGCTGCTGGTGGTCACTTTCTTCGTGACCTCCTCGGACTCGGGTTCGCTGGTGGTCGACATGCTGACCTCGGGCGGGGAAGAGGAATCGCCGGTATGGCAGCGTGTCTTCTGGGCGGTGGTTGAAGGTGTGATCGCTGCCGCGCTGTTGCTCGCCGGGGGCTTGCAGGCATTGCAGACCGCGACGCTCGCCAGCGCACTGCCGTTCACGGTGATCATCATCCTGATGTGCTGGGGGCTCGTCAGGGCGCTGCGCATCGAGTCGGTCAAGCGTCTGAGCCTGCGCCGGGCGGGGGTGGCACCGAGGGGGACGCAGGCAGGCCAGAGCTGGCAAAGCCGCTTGCACAATGTGATCCACCAGCCGAGTCGCACCGAGGTCGACCGCTTCGTCCAGGAGGTGGTCAAACCGGCCCTGGGCGAGGTCGTCGGTGAATTGAAGCGGCAGGGTATGGACGCGCGCGCTGGCGAAGACGAATACGGTCGGGCATGGATCGAGGTCGGCCACGGCGATGAGATCGACTTTTTCTATTCGGTCCATCCGCGACCCTATGAACCACCCTCGTTCGTGTTGCGAGACACCCGGGCTCGCCGCGCCGAGGCGCTGAAGTACTACCGTGCAGAGGTCCATCTGCGCGAAGGCGGACAGGACTACGACATCATGGGATGGGATGCCGACGAGGTGATCAACGATGTCCTCGATCAGTACGAACGACACATGCATTTTTTACAGGCGGTCCGATGAGAGGCGCGAGCGGATCGACACGCCAGGGAAACCCAATGCCGACATCCAGCGTGCGTATGGCTTGCCTGCGCGACGCCCTGTTATTCGCGCTATTGGCCAGCGTTCCCCTGGCGAACGGCGCCTGGGCGATTGATATCGGCAACGGTTTTCGGCTCGGTGGCGCGCTGCGCTACAACTACGCCTACAAGGACTGGGACCCCAGATACGACGGCGCAGGTCTGGTCGATTTCGATACCGCGCGCATCGATGCAGGCTATGATCGCGGGCCGTGGCTGGCGTCGGCCCAGTACCGCTATTACCGTTATCGCGGGGGCGCCGATACCCATTTCCTGCATCACGCCTGGGCGGGATATCGGTTCAATGGTGAGACGCAACTGCATGTCGGTTTGAATCCGATTCCCTTCGGCATCACGCCGTTCGCCTCGCACAATTACTTTTTCTCGATGGCGTATTACGTCGGTTTGGAAGACAGCTACAACCTGGGCGGCAAATTGATTCATCGCACGGGGCCGTGGGAACTGCAACTGGCTTACTACGTCCGCGACGGCGGACATTGGAGCGGCGACAGCGAAAGCAGTGCCCGTTACACTTTCAACGTCGTCGAGAACGGCGCGGTGCGCAACAGCGAGCGCGATACCGTGGTGGGTCGGGCGGCCTATACCTTCGGCAAGGGCACACAGCAATCCAGCGAGATCGGCGTGTCGCTGCTATCCGGGCGCCTGCCGAACGCAACCACCGGCCGCGACGGACATCGCCGCGCGGGTGCGGTGCACTACCGGGGCGATTACGGACCGTGGGGTGTCATGTTGCAGGCAACGCGCTACGTGAACAGCGTCGAGAACCCGTCGGGTCAGGACCGCAGCGTGGTGATCATGGGTGCGTACGACTTTCCCTATGCGGTGGCGGCGCGCGCTAATCTGTATACCGCCAACCTGAGTTATCGCGTCGGCGAATGGGGTGCGCTACGCGACATCACCGTCTATGCCGACTACAGCATGCTCTCCAAGGATGCCGCCGGATTTCGCGACAGCCAGCAGCAGGTGTATGGCGTGTCCTTTACGCCGATCAACAAGGTGTTTGTCTATGTCGATTATCTGCGGGGCCGCCAGCATCCGTATATCGGTCCCAACTTCAGCTCGGGTCTGGCTGCGGGCGGGGTCGACGATTCCTGGCATGACCGCGTCAACGTCAACGTGGGCGTGTATTTCTGATTCGCTACGCCAGCTGCGTTCGCGGAGCAGTCAGCGGTTTTCATGCGGGGCCGCGGACTCCTCGTCCGGCGTATCGGCCAGCAGCACCAGGGCTTCGGGCGATGTCCGCACCATCAGGGTGAACGGCTCATGGTCCTCCATCGCCGTCGGCGGCGCCTGCCGGATGCGCAGCAGCACGAACGTCGCCAAAAACAGGAGCGTGACCGCGTAATACACTGGCAGACTGCTCGGCCCGAAGCCCGCGATCAACAGCCCCACGGCCGCAGGTCCCACGGCGGCGCCGATGCCATGCAGCAACAGCAGACCGCTGATACCTTCCAGGCTTTCCTCCGGGCGGAGGTGGTCGTTCAAGTGGGCAACGCTGATCGAATAGACGCTGAAGGCGAGTCCGCCGAACAGGAAGGTCGAGACCATGAGGCCGGCCATCGATCCCGGCGCCGATGCCATCGAGATCAGCGCGAACACCGCTGCCGCTACTGCGACCAGCGCCAGCACCCACCGCCGGTCAAGCCGGTCGGACCAGTGTCCGATCGGCCATTGCAGTGCGGCACCGCCCAGTATCGTGGCCGCCATGAAACTCGCGATCCCCGCGGTGTCGAGTCCAACGCGCTGCGCGAACACGGGCCCCATGCCCCAGAACGCGCCGATCACCAGTCCCGACGCGAGCGCACCGGCGACTGCGGCCGGTGACGTGGCATAGAGAAATCGCAAACCGATGTGGGGTGTCTTGACCGGCAGCGGCTGGGCGATGCTGGTGAAAGCGATGGGTACGAGGCCCAGTGACAGAAGAATGGACGCAATCCCGAACAATGTGAAACCCGACGGGTCTGCCCAGGTGATGAGCACCTGTCCGAACGCGAGTGCGAGCAGGGTGACGGCCATGTAGGCCGCAAACACCTGTCCGCGCCGCGCATTCGGGGTTTGTGCGTTGAGCCAGCTTTCGATGACGGTGTAGATCCCCACGAGACACGCGCCGGTAATCATGCGCAAGATCAGCCAGACCGCCGGCTCGATTACGAGGACATGCAGGATCGCCGTGGTGGCGGCGATAGTGGCGAACATGGCGAATGCGCGGATATGTCCGACACGCCGGATCAGCCCCGGGCAAAAGAACGTGCCGGCAAAAAAACCCACGAAGTAGGCGGACATCACCAGCCCGATCACGGGATCCGAGAATCCGGCCAGGCCCGCGCGAAGGGCGAGCAGGGTGCCGAACAGCCCGCTGCCGATGAGCAGGATGCCGATACCGGTCAGCAAGGAAACAATGGGAAATAACGTGGACAGCATGTGCGGCGTGCGCGGGAGGTAACGACCTTTACTATCGACCATATCGCGGGATTGATCAAACAGGGCGATAAACCCGGACGACAGGTGCGCCTTGCACGGGCGAGTCATGGCGCGTCCGGTTCAGTTTGCAGGGACGATGACTTGAAGTGTGATGAAATCCGGATATTGGTCGGGGCGAGAGGATTCGAACCTCCGACTCCTGCGTCCCGAACGCAGTACTCTACCAGGCTGAGCTACGCCCCGAGGCAGATGGTGAGATCAGTAATGTACTGAAGCTCTGTTTGACAAACCAACGACGAACTAACGGGAGTTTTAAAACTGCGCGGCGCGGTTAAAAACTGCGGTCAACCGCGAAAGCCGCTAATTGTAGCAAAGCTGATTTGGAATTTGAATCAGGCAAGCAAGAAATAGCTGCATTGGCGGTTTGGGCTTCGCGCTGTGCGGCCTCACGTGTGTACTGTAGGGCGCGCGTGTCCTTGATGGCAGCGAGCACACTCTGGAATTCGGTGAGGCCGCCGTGTTCTATGGCCTGACGGATGCTGGTGGCCTGTTCTGCCGTGCCGTGCTTCATGGCATAGAGTAGTGGCAAGGTGGGTTTGCCTTCGGCGAGGTCGTCGCCGATGTTTTTGCCGGTTTTGAGAAAGTCGCCCGAGTAATCGAGCACGTCGTCGATCAATTGGAATGCGGTACCGAGGTGCATGCCATAGCGTGCCAGTGC
>CAYGMS010000049.1:0-6090 GCA_964350905.1 uncultured Thiobacillus sp.
GTGTTGACCCGCGTGTCCATGATCGGCAACGACATGGAAATGGATTCGGGGGTGGGGATGTGTGGCAAGGAAGGGCAGAGTATCCCGGTCGGTGTCGGGCAGCCGACGCTCAGGATTGATGGGTTGACGGTGGGCGGGACGGCATAGTGTCCTGAGTATCGTCGTGCACATGTTATGGCGGGAGCTCGTAGGACATAAACTCCGCTAAGTAAGCCAGTCTTTGGCTCGGCGCGGAGCACGACCGAGTAGTTGGTCTTTTCGGTAGGCTGTTGACCGCTGGCCGGGGGTAGCCCGGCAGCTAGTTACTTTCTTTTGCTTCGCCAAAAGAAAGTAACCAAAGAAAAGGCGACCCCGCTCATTCCCGAAACCCCGGAAAACGAGCCTGCCGGGCGGGCGGCAAAGAACTCGCCCCGCTTTTGCTGGTATTTCGAAGGTGAGCGGGGCTCAAACACCTTTGCCGCTGATCCGCCCGGCAGGCTCATTTTCCGGCGGGACTGAGAGGGGGGTAAGTCAAAACCAAGCCAGTGATGAAGGGGTGATTCGTGTACTTGGGCGAGGACGCAATAATCCCATTCCCGCGCGAAGCCATTGATCCGGTTCGCACGGCTGCATGGCGTCAAACTGATTTTGACTTTCATTCCCCTTACAGATCCGCCGAAGTTCGAGTGCGTCGGGGATGTCGGGGTCGCTTTCTTTTGGTTCCTTTTCTTGGCGAGACAAGAAAAGGAACTTGCTGCCGGGCAACCCCCGGCCAACGGTCAGTGGTCCTGCGAACACTTCAGCTACAGCATACAAACCCTTCGACGAGCTCAGGCCAAGCTCTCCAACGCCACCGGCTCCCCAATCAAATACCCCTGCACACAATCCACCCCCATCTCCCCGAGCTTGGCGAGACTCTCGGCATCCTCGATAAATCCCGCCACCGTCTTGATCCCCAGGAAATTACCCGTTTCCAGAATGGACCGCACCAGCGCCTCGTCGATCATGCTGGTCGAAATCTCTTTCACCAGGGTGCGATCGAGCTTCAGATAATCCAGTTTCATGCCCTTGAGGCTGGTGTAGGAGCTGTTGCCGATACCGAAATCATCGAGCGTGAAGCGGCAGCCGTGGCGTTGTAGCTGGCGCATGAAGAGCTGGGTTTGAGCATGACCCTCGACGACATCGATTTCGCTGATTTCGAAAATCAGCTTGTTGCTGGGGATGTCGCCATGCGCCAGTTCGGACAGCAGGAATTTCAGGAACAGGGGATTGGTGGTCGACTGGCCGGACAGGTTGATTGAAAAACCGCCCAGCACTGCCATTTTGTCGGCATGGTCGCGCATCCATTGCAGGACGCGTTTCACGACCCAGCGATCGATTTCGGTAATGCGCTGCAGGCGCGCAGCCACGTTGATCAGGTCGCGTGTGGCAATGCTGCGTTCGTCCTGCACGGTGGGGTGCAGCAGCACTTCGTAATACAGCGGGGTCCGTGCGGCGTCGCCTGCAGCCGCAACGGGCTGGCAGTTGAGGCTGAGGCGGTTGTTGGCAAGGATGGCGGCCAGTTCGTGGGCCCATTGTGCAAGCGCCAGCACGCTGTTGTCTTCCGCTTCGCTGCTGTAGGCCACGATGGCGATGCCGGATTCGCGCGCGCGAGCACACGCGGCGTTGGCATTGTCGTAATAGGTTTCGGGACTGAGGCAATCCGTTGACCACATCAGGCCGATCGCCGCCCGGACCTGGTAACGGGTGCCGTTGATTTCCTGCGGATGTTCGGCGATCACGCCGAGCAGATCATCAGCCTGTGCCTGGGCGGCGGCACTGTCGGCGGCCTCGATCCAGAATGCCAGGCCAGATTCACCGGCGCGCGCGAGCTGTGCGTTGACCGGCAGATGGGGTGGCAAAATCTGGGCGAATTCGCGCAGGATGGGGGTGCGAATTTCTTCTCCGGCAGATTCACCCGCTGGATTGCTGATGTCGAACTGGATTACGCCGATGGCGTATCCGCCATCGGTGCCCTGGCTGCGCAGCCAGTTGCGGCGGATGGCGCGGAAGAAACTCTTGCGATTGGCCAGACCGGTGACCGGATCGTGCGAGGACTGCCATAACAGGTCGCGCTGCATTTTCTGGATCATCGCGCTGTAGGAGCGATCCATCAGCGGCAGTTCCAGGTCTTCGGTCCACTCGGCATCGCCGTTTTCCAGCGACTGCAACAGATCCGGACGCTTGAGGTCGAGTTTCTTGATGCCGCGATAGTTGGCAAATACGTAGACGTGCGGCTGGTCGCCTATCCAGATCAGGTTGAGCGGGCTGTCCAGGGTTTTGAACTGCAGCCAGTCGCCCACGCGCAGGCGTTCTGCCAGATTGTCCTGGGCTTCGCTCAGCGGTTCGCTGGCAGCATCATTGAGGCGCGCGGCAACGGCGGTATGCTGGTGTTGCGATTTGTCTTCATCGAAGAGTGCGGCGGCGAGTTGATCGACGATGCGATCCTGCGAAAACTTGTCGGCACATACGTGGGTGAGCGACTGGTCGATGCGCTGGAGCAGCCCCTGGATATCGGATGTGGTGGACGAGTTGGCTTGTTCGGGGTCCAGCCAGGTACACAGCTGTTGCAGCACTTGCCAGGCTTCACTCGCTTCGTCACTGTCGACGCCGTGACGCATTTCGGCCATCAGCAATACGTTGCGCCATCCGCCATTCAGCAGTTCGATCACGGCATTGGGAACCGGCCGTTCTTCCATGCGTGCCAGCAGTTTGTGCAGAATGCGTTGCTTGGTGACTTCCGCGTTCTGCCGTCCTTCGCACATTTCCTGCAGGCGGAAAACGCGGGAAGCGCGTTCATTCAGCAGCGGCTTGACCACGCGCTCCAGCTGGGTGCGCGCTTCTTCAAATACCCCCGGATTTTTATCGGCTTCGGCATTGATGCGGTCGGTCCAGCGACTCATCAGCCGAAGCAGACGCGCGTCCGAAATTTTGCCGTTATCGTCCGCCACCATGCTGATGCGGTCGAGCGTGTTCAGCACCTTGTGCGCGGGGTGGGACGGCGAGCTCAGGAACTGCGGGTCGGACATCGCCAGGTTGATGAGGCTGGTTTCCAGTTGCTGGAAAAAGGGCCGCATGCCTTCGCTCACCGATTTTTCGGCATGCATGGTGTCGAACAAGGCACCGAACATATCGACCGAACGTTGCATTTCGTAGGTGACGTTGGCGGGCAGCGCACCGGCTGCAGACAGCCGTTGCAACACCGGCGAATGCGATACGCGAGGCGCGCTAGTCATCCCGGGTTGATGGCTGCTGGCGCCCGGTGCCATTGAGGCGTCCTGCGCGGCACCGGTGCCTTGCGGGCTTGCGCCTGGCATGGCACCACCTGAAACGGCAGCGGCCGGAGCCGATCCTGCCGGTGTGGGGGGGGCACCCATTGGTCTCGATGGGGCGGCAGTCATGTCGGACTGGCCGCGCACAAAATCCATCAGTGAGTCAGTCAGGCGTCTGAGCGTGCCTTGTTGCGGCGCTTTCCCAGTGGGGGTTCCCGTCGCCGCAGTGGCGGCGGCCTGTGTCGGGGTGTCTGCATGGGGTGCGGGCGGAGTTTGCTGCGGCTGCGGGGATTCAGCGGGGCGCTCGTATTCAATCTCGGCATGCGAAACCGGCAGCAAGGCCAGCAACTCGGCATACAGCGGCGCAAGCTGGTCGGATAACACGTCGCGCAGGGTGGCATAGGCGACTTGCCGCGCGCGGGCAATGACCGGCACCTCTTCCAGCGCACTGCGGTAAGCGTGACCAATGACCGCCGGGCCAAACGGATTGTTGCTCTGGTCGCAGGAAAAACCGAACAGTTGTCCAATGCGCGGCTCGATGTCGGCCAGCTGTTCGCGGAACTGCTCTTCCAGCTTGTGGGCTTCGGACGAAGTTGAAAGCCAGTCTTCAAAATCGAGTTCATCAACCAGGGCCAGGCCGCCACCCGTTGTGTCACGGGTGGCCTGGGTCTGTACCGGGCGGGCCTGTTTCAGCGCATCCATGATCTGTTGCACAAAGCGGCTTTGGACGGAGGTAGCGTGTTTGCTGAATTCCTGAACCGCACTCAGCAAACCGCTGTGCTCGGCAATACCACCGGCCTGTATGGAGGCTGCGTTCAGGTTGTCGCCCAACATACGCATCATCTGGTCGTGAACCTGCAGCAGGGTTTCACTTAACAGGGTGGTGCTGGCATCACGGAGCTGGGGATGGGCGTCGGAGCTGGGCAGGTCGGCCAGTCGTTGGCGGTGTCTGGCCATGCGCAGTTTTTGCAGTGCGCGCAATGCGTCGACAGGGTGCTTGGCAAATGAAACGCCAATTCCGAGCGGACTCAGGCGCTTGAGCTGCGCGGGAATGCGGAAGGTTTGGGTAGAGTTGATCGAGGCTGGCGTGAAGACGATTTCCACGGCAGCGTCCGCACGTTTGGCCAGCGAGGCTATCGCGGCTTCCGGGTTGGTGAATTTGAGGAACAAACCGCCCAGGCAAAAATCACGGATTTCGCAGGCGATCTCGATGTGCCCCGGTTGGGTGATGATGGCAGGCTGCGAAACCTGGAAGCGCCTGTCGCGGCGCAACTCCGATTCGGCACCCGGGTTGCCTGTGCTGATATCCACCATGCTGATCCGTCCTCCCTTGTTTTACGTTGATTATAGGGCGTAGCCAGGGCGAATATCACGGTTCGGCCCAGGCCTGACCACAGGAAATTGGCGCGGGCCGGCAGGTTTTGATAGACTGGCGCACATGAACTTGGCTACGTTGTTCTTTTTTAGCAGCTTTTATCCCACGCCCAGGGCGGTCGGGAGGCGCTGAAACGAACAGCAACGCCTTAACGAAACCGCCAGCCTGCTGGCGGTTTTTTGTTTAAGCCGCAGCGGGTCAAAGCACACCCTTACGGAGCCTTAACATGAGCGTCACCCGAACCGACGATACCCGCATCGAGCAAAGCGGCGAACTGCTTGCCCCCATGCAGATCATGCGCGAACTGCGCGCCAACGAAACAGTGCATGCACACGTGGCCCATGCCCGCAGCGCCATTCATGATGTGCTGCGCGGAGCAGACGACCGCCTGTTCATTATCGTCGGCCCGTGTTCGATTCACGACCCGGACGCGGCGCTGGATTACGCGCGCAAGCTGAAACCGCTGGCAGATGAGCTTGCACACGACCTCATCATCATCATGCGCGTGTATTTCGAGAAGCCACGCACCACGGTGGGCTGGAAAGGCCTGATCAACGACCCGCACCTGGACGAGAGCTTCGATATCAACGAAGGTCTGCGGCTGGCGCGCAAGCTGTTGCTGGAAATCAACGAGATTGGCCTGCCGTGCGGCACCGAGTTCCTCGACCTGATTTCACCGCAATACATTGCCGATCTGGTGAGCTGGGGTGCGATTGGCGCACGCACCACGGAATCGCAGTCACACCGCCAGCTGGCATCGGGTCTGTCCTGCCCGGTCGGGTTCAAGAACGGCACTGATGGCAGTTTGCGCATCGCGGTCGACGCGATCAAGGCCGCCGCCGCGCGCCACCATTTCATCTCCATCACCAAGTCGGGCCACGTCGGCGTGTTCAGCACCTCGGGCAACGAAGACACCCACGCCATCCTGCGCGGTGGCAAGGCACCCAACTACGACACGGCGAGCGTGAACCTGGCCTGTGGCGAACTGGCGGCAGCCGGTCTCAGGCAGCAATTGATGATTGACTTCTCGCATGCCAATTCGAGCAAGCAGTACCAGCGCCAGAGCGAAGTCGGTGCCGACGTTGCCGCGCAGGTGGCGGGTGGCGACACCCGGATCATTGGTGCCATGATCGAGAGCCATTTGAATGCCGGCCGCCAGGATCTGATCGAGGGTCAGTCACTGGAATACGCCAAATCGATCACCGACGCCTGCATAGGCTGGGATGACACCGTTCCGCTGCTGCGGATGCTGGCCGATGCGGTGAAAAAACGCCGCCTGGCTGCGCCCGCGGATGAGGAATAAACCCGCTTCCGGGTTAAAATGCGCGAGGCGGGCCTCCCCGCATGGTTAGGTCGTGAATCGGGTCAGGTCCGGAAGGAAGCAGCCACAGCGACTGATACCAGTGCCGGGGTTCTGGCTCGCCA
>CAYGMS010000049.1:6190-11090 GCA_964350905.1 uncultured Thiobacillus sp.
CTTGCGCTCGCGCGCAAGTGGCGACCGCGCGCGTTTGCCGACCTCAAGGGACAGGAGCATGTGGTGCAGGCGCTCTCCAACGCGCTGACACAAGGCCGGTTGCACCATGCCTATCTGCTGACCGGCACGCGCGGGGTGGGCAAGACCACGCTGGCACGCATTCTGGCCAAATGCCTGAACTGTGAAAGCGGCGTGACAGCCACCCCCTGCGGCGTGTGCTCGTCCTGCACCCAGATCGATGCCGGGCGCTTCGTCGACCTGCTGGAACTGGATGCGGCATCGAACACCGGTGTCGACAACATGCGCGAGGTGCTCGACAACGCGCAGTACGCCCCGACAGTCGGGCGCTACAAGGTCTACATTATCGACGAAGTGCACATGCTGTCGAAGCCGGCGTTCAATTCCATGCTGAAAACGCTGGAAGAGCCCCCGGCTCATGTCAAATTCATTCTGGCGACCACCGATCCGCAGAAGATCCCGGTGACGGTGCTGTCGCGCTGTCTGCAGTTCAATCTGAAACCGATGCCGCCGGCACTGGTGGCACAGCATCTGAGCGAAGTGCTGGAGCAAGAGCACGTTACCAGCGAACCGGCTGCATTGAATCTGCTGGCACGCGCCGCAGCGGGCAGCATGCGCGACGCGCTGTCGCTCACCGATCAGGCGATTGCCTATGGCGGCGGCAAGGTGGAGGCGGCTGCGGTCGAAGCCATGCTCGGTACCGTACGGCGCGATTATCTGTTCGATATTCTGGATGCGCTGGCGGCCCAGGATGGGGATGCGCTGCTGGACCAGGCGCGGCAACTGGCCGAGCGCGGCATTGCCTTCGATGCTGCGCTACAGGACCTGGGCAATCTGCTGACGCAACTGGCCCTGATGCTGCACGCCCCGGGCGCAGTGGAAACCACGGCGGATGCTGAACGGATGCAGACCGCAGCCGCTCAGCTGGATGTCGAGACCGTGCAGTTGTATTACCAGATTGCCTTGAATGGCCGCCGTGACCTGCCCTTTGCGCCGGATGAGTTTTCCGGTTTTTGCATGACGCTATTGCGCATGCTGGCTTTTGCGCCCGATACGACAAATGGCAAGGCGCGTGCAGTGCCGGCAGCACGTCCGGCACCGGCTCGGGCAGTACCCGCGCAAACTGAACAGTTAGCCACTGCGCCCGCGCCAGCGCCAGCCGCACCCCGCGCCACACCCACTCCAGCGGCAAATACTGAAGCGGCTGACGCTGCGGCTGAACCGATTGTGGCAGCCCATGCCACACCAACCGAGCCGGTACTCGTTGCCCGTGAGCCTGCGCCACAGGCCGCCTGGGACTGGCTCGCCGTTGTGGCCGAACTGCGTCTTGGCGGCATGGCCAAAATGCTGGCCGATCACAGTGAACTGGTGTCGCAGACGGGCGAAGCCGTGACGCTGCGCGTGGGCGAGACGCATAAGCACCTGCTTGATCGCGCCTATCAGGACAAGCTGGTTGCCGCGTTGCGCGACAAATATGGTGCAACGCTCGCGGTGACGTTCGAAATCGGCGCGGCTGCCGAGCAAACGCCGCAGCAGGTGCGCACCCGCATCAAGGATGCGCGTCAGGCCGAGGCCGTGGCTGCCATCGAATCAGACCCATTTGTGCGTGAACTGGTCGACCAGTTCGGCGGTCAGATCGACGCAACTTCCATACAGCCGCTAGTACCCTGAGCCGGGAATATGTCGAATGGAAATGCCGAGAATCTTCCGCATACGGCGTTGCAAATCCTCGCCAGGTGTCCACCCTGGCTGCGGTTTGCGCCTTGCCTGCAAAAGATTTCGACATTTCCATTGGTCCGGCCAGCATGCTATGCGAGCAATCGATCAACATATTCCCGACTCAGGGCACTAGGAGAAACAACATGATGAAGGGCGGCATCGGCAACATGATGAAGCAGGTCCAGCAGGTGCAGGAAAACATGGCCAAAATGCAGGCCAAGCTGGCCGATATCGAAATCGAAGGGCAGAGCGGCGCCGGCATGGTCACGGTCATCATGACCTGCAAATACGATGTGCGCCGCATCACCATCGACCCGAGCCTGATGGGCGACGACAAGGAAATGCTGGAAGACCTGGTGGCCGCTGCGGTGAACGATGCCGTGCGCAAGGTCGAATCCACCGTGCAGGAAAAAATGGGCAGTGTCACCGCTGGTCTGCCGATTCCGCCGGGGATGAAACTGCCGTTCTGAGGCGGGCACCATGCAACCGGTTGCGCTGGAGCATCTGATTAGCGCCTTGCGTGTGCTGCCGGGGGTTGGCCCCAAATCGGCGGCACGCATGGCCTATCATTTACTGCAGCGTGATCGCCAGGGTGCCGAACAACTGGCGGGTGCAATTAATCATGCACTGACGCATCTGCATCATTGCCGCCTGTGCAACAATTTTTCCGAGGCGGAAGTGTGCGAAGTCTGTGAAAGCCCGCGTCGCGACAAGCGGCAGCTGGCCGTGGTTGAAATGCCGACCGACTTCAACATGATGGAAGCCACGCAAAGCTACAGCGGCCTGTACTTCGTGCTGATGGGACGGCTGAGTCCGCTTGATGGCATCGGGCCGCGCGAGATTCACCTCGATCGCCTGATCAGTCGCGCACTCGACGGCGTGGTGGAGGAGGTGCTGCTGGCGACCAACTTCACCCCCGAAGGCGAAGCCACCGCGCACACCATCGGCGAACTGCTGAAGGCGCGTGGCCTCAAGGTCAGCCGACTGGCGCGCGGCGTGCCGGTGGGCGGCGAACTGGAATATGTGGACAGCGGCACGCTGGCGCAGGCCGTACGTGATCGTCGAGCGGTTTAACGCCGCGCGATCGCCGCGCTGATCTACTTGATGAACAATCAAATAACCAAACACACGAGATGACATGATGGAACTCAATGCACTGACTGCCCTTTCTCCGCTTGATGGCCGCTATGGCAGCAAGACAGCGGGGCTGCGCGATTTTTTCAGCGAATATGCACTGATCAAATATCGTGTCATTGTCGAAATCGAATGGCTGAAGGCGTTGGCGGTCGAGCCTGCAATTGCCGAGGTGCCCGAATTTTCAGTCGATGCCATCGCGCTGCTCGATGGCATCGCCGATAACTTCTCGGTGGCCGATGCCGAGCGTGTCAAGGCGATCGAGGCGACCACCAATCACGATGTGAAAGCGGTGGAGTATTTCCTCAAGGAGAAAACCAGCACCCATGCCGAGATCGCTGCCGTCTCGGAGTTCATCCACTTTGCCTGCACCTCGGAAGACATCAACAATCTGTCACATGCCCTGATGCTCAAAGGCGCGCGTGACGGCGTGCTGCTGCCAGCGCTGGAGAAACTGATCGATCGCCTCACCAGTCTGGCGCACGAGTTTGCCGAGTTGCCGATGCTGTCGCGTACCCATGGCCAGCCGGCCTCGCCCACCACCGTTGGCAAGGAGATTGCCAACGTCGTTTATCGCTTGCGCCGCGCCTGGGACGCCATCGGTGCAATCGACCTGATGGGAAAAATCAACGGCGCGGTTGGCAACTACAATGCGCATCTGTCAGCGTATCCCGACATCGACTGGGAACACTTCGCCCGCGAGTTTGTGACGGACCTGGGACTGAACTTCAACCCCTACACCATCCAGATCGAGCCGCACGACGCCATGGCCGAACTGTACGATGCCATTGCCCGCACCAACACCATTCTCATCGATTTGAATCGCGACGTCTGGGGCTATATTTCGCTCGGGTATTTCAAGCAGAAGGTGAAGGCGGGCGAGGTGGGTTCCAGCACCATGCCGCACAAGGTCAACCCGATTGATTTTGAAAACAGCGAAGGCAATCTTGGGCTGGCCAACGCCATGCTGCGTCATCTGGCCGAAAAGCTGCCGATTTCGCGCTGGCAGCGTGACCTGACCGATTCCACCGTGCTGCGCAACATGGGCGTCGGCTTTGGCTACAGCCTGCTGGCCTATGAATCCTGTCTGCGCGGACTGAACAAGCTTGAAGCCAACCCGGCCGCACTGGCTGCGGATCTGGACGGCAACTGGGAAGTGCTGGCCGAGCCGATCCAGACCGTGATGCGCCGCTATGGCGTGGCCAACCCCTACGAGCAATTGAAGGAACTGACCCGCGGCAAGGCCGGCATGACGCGCGAGTCGCTGCATGTCTTTATCGACGGACTGGCGATTCCCGATACAGAGAAGGCGCGCCTGAAAACGATGACGCCCGGGTCCTATACGGGCATGGCTGCCGAATTGGCGCGGCAGATTTAAATCTGAAAACCCAGCCCACCGGAGGCACCATGTCTGATCATGCGCTTGACGTTGACCTCACCGATTTCCAGCAAAACGTTGTTGAAGAATCCAGGAATCGACCCGTGGTGGTCGATTTCTGGGCGCCCTGGTGCGGCCCCTGCAAATCGCTGAAACCCATTCTGGAAAAACTCGCTGCTGAATATGGCGGCAAGTTTTTGCTGGCCAAGGTCAATGCAGACGATAACCAGGAACTGGCCACACGCTATGGCGTGCGCGGTATTCCCAGCGTCAAGGCTTTCATCAATGGCGAGCCGGTCGATGAATTTTCGGGCGCGCTGCCTGAAGATGAGGTGCGTGTTTTCCTGGATCGACTCTTGCCCTGCCCGGCTGAGGACATGCGTGGCCAGGCGGCGGGTTTGCGTGCGGCGGGCGATATGTCTGCAGCGTTGCAGACGCTGGCCGAAGCTTCGAAACTGGATCCTGCGCATATCGGTGTCCGTCTGGACGCGACCGAGATCATGCTGGATCTGGGCGAGGCTGATGAAGCGCGCCGCCTGCTTGGAAACCTGACGGACGATGCCGATCCACGCGTGGCTCAACTGAAGGCGCGGCTGCAGTTCATGGGCGAGGCCGGAGAAGACGAAGCTGCGCTGAATGCGCGCGTGGCGA
>CAYGMS010000050.1:0-10923 GCA_964350905.1 uncultured Thiobacillus sp.
CAAACAGGGAACGGGTGAGGTGCTTCACCCTTTACCCTGCGGGACGAACAGATAGCCCTGCCCGCGCTGGGTGCGGATGTAAGCCGGGTTGGCCGGATCATCTTCGATTTTTTTGCGCAGGCGGTTCACCCGCACGTCGATGCTGCGGTCGAACGGGTCGCGCTCGAACCCACGCAACTGGTCCATCAGCCAGTCGCGCGACAGCGCCCGATTGGCGTGGCTAACAAAGATTTCCAGCAATTCGTATTCGCCCGTGGTCAGGGTGATTTCAGCGCCGTCACGGTTCAGGGTGCGGGCATCGAGGTTGACGCTAAACGGGCCAAACTGGAAGCGTTTGGCCGTGTCGGTTGCAGCGGGTGCAGTCCCCCCGCCCTGCCGCCGCATCACCGCCCGTATCCGCGCCAGCAGTTCGCGTGGATTGAAGGGCTTGGGCAGGTAATCATCGGCACCGACTTCCAGACCAATGATGCGGTCGATGTCTTCGCCCTTGGCCGACAGCATGATGATGGGCGGAAACCCGGGCTGCGCACGCAGGCGGCGGGCAACCGACAAGCCATCCTCACCCGGCATCATCCAGTCGAGCACCAGCAGGTCGGGCAATCGATTGGCCAACAAGCGGTCCAGCGCGACCGCGTCTTCAGCGGTTTCCACGGCATATCCCTGGCTGGTCAGGTATTCGGCCACCAGTTCACGGATGCCGGGATCGTCGTCTGTCACATAAATCGTGTCTTTTTCCATGCGGCAACTATAGCAGCGCAAATGGGTGCCTATTCCCACACCGGTTACACACTGTTACAAAATCCTGCTTGCGTGAAACAGTGCACTTACTTTCCTCAACCAAACTGCGAAGCATGGAAGCGAAACAACGCAACCAACCACATGGAGACAACGATGAAGACACAGCAAACCTGGATTTTTGGACTGGCCGTATTGGGACTGGCTGTGGCCGCCCCGGTTCAGGCGGCGCCGGGTTATTTGGCGGACGCGTACATCGTGGCCCGGAACGACCGGGGCGACGATGCTCGCAACAACCGGGACGCCAGCCGCAATGACAAAAAGGACAAGCGCGGCAAGTCCCGTGAAGAAGCCGAACGCGAGGAGCCGCAAGGCTACGGCTACGGCTACGAACGCCGCCAGCGGGAACGCACTGAAGAAGACAGCCGTTCACGTGGCCGTCGCTAAAACGAATCCACCCGATCTACAAGGAGAGTAAACATGAAAACGCGCACCTTCAACACCACCCTGATTGCTTCACTGCTCGCCATGAGCGGCGCTGCCCAAGCCGGTCATGGCCGCGGCGATGGAGACGGCTTCACCACCCGCGCCCGGGTCGTGGCCAGCACGCCAGTCTACGAATCAATCAACGAACCGCGCCGCGAATGCTGGACCGAAACAGTGGGCCACGAAACCCGCAGCTATCGCGACGGCAACAATGCCGGCGGCGCCGTACTCGGTGCCATTGCCGGCGGCCTGATCGGTTCCACCGTCGGCAAGGGCAATGGCAAAGTGGCTGCAGCCGCAGTCGGTGCCGCGACCGGCGCGGTGGTGGGCGACCGCTGGAATGACGGCGGCACACGCTACGAATCACGCCCACGTCAGGTGGAGCAATGCCGCGTGCAGGACAACTATCGCCAGGTACTCAGCGGCTACGACGTGCGCTACCGCTACGGCGATCGTGAATACAGCACGCGCCTGCCGTACGACCCGGGCAAGTGGCTGACCCTGAATGTCAGTTTTTCAGTGGCGGACGATCAGCGCGGTAGGCGCTGGAACAACAGCCGCAACGGCTGGAACGATTAATGATCCTCAACGCACCTGTTTGAATCCGAAAGGAGAGACACCATGTTACGCACCCTACTGATTGCAGTTGCCCTGCTAGGCACCTCAGGCGCCGCCATGGCTCGCGGCAGTTACGATTACGGCCATGACCGCGGCCGTGTGGTCTCGGTCGAGCCCCACTTCAGCATCTCGTTTGGCAGTCGCCACCATGACGGTTTCCGTGTGCTGTACGAAAGCGGTGGCAACCATTACTGGACTCACACGACGTATCGCCCCAGCCATGTCATCGTGCTTCCCCCCAGACACCAGGTTCACCACGTCTATCACTACAGCGATTACGGGTATGGCCGGGACAAGCGGCATAAGCATAAATGGAAGAAACATCACGATGACCGGGACGATGATCGCCGGAGCAATGACCGGGGTCACCGCGACCACCACCGTCACGGTCGCGATTAACCTCCCCCTGCGCCCCAGCAGCCAGGCCCGGCTATATTGGGGCGCGCTTTATGGGTGGCGCAGCACAAAGACATGAGCAGCGGAAACAACCGATATCGGCATGCAGCGCCTCAAAATTGCTGCTTGCGCCAGGCATCGACCGCTTCGACCCGGGCACGAAACACGGCCTCCCGGATCTTGTCGGGGCTGACGCTTCGCGCAACCGCCCCGGCATCCACCCCCCGCGCAACGGCGAGGGCCTGTTCAAGGTAGGCCGGCGGCGGGTAATCCCGTGATTCATAACCGGGACGCCCGCGAAAATCGCATTCGCACGCCTGCAACAACTCGCTGAAGCGACCCGGGCGCCGAAACGCATCCACACGTTCCAGCAATTCGACGATCGTGGCAGCGCGCAACTCCAGTGCCCGATGAACATTTCCGTGGTCACGCGCAACCGCAACCGCTAGTTCGCGGCAATCCACTGGCACCCGAATGCGCTCGCTAAGTGCACGCACCAGATCCACACCTTTTGCTTCATGGCCATGATGTTTGGGCCAAAGCTCCGGCGGCGTCACGCCCTTGCCAAGATCATGCGTCAATGCCGCGAATCGAACCGGCAAGCTCAGGCCATGCTGCGCTGCCCAGTCGACAACCTGCATGACATGCACGCCGGTGTCGATTTCGGGGTGATGCTGTGGTGGCTGCGGCACACCAAACAGCCGCTCAATTTCGGGAAACAGCCGCTCCAGCGCTCCGCAGTCACGCAATGCGTGGAACATACGTGAGGGCCGCGCTTCCATCAGGCCTCGCGCCACCTCCTGCCATACCCGCTCGGGCACCAACGCATCGACTTCGCCGGCGTCGACCATCTGCCTCATCAGGGCCAGGGTCTCGGGTGCAATTGAAAATTCCGTAAAGCGGGCTGCAAAACGCGCCACCCTCAATATCCGCACCGGGTCTTCGGCAAATGCTTCACTTACATGGCGAAATATTCGCGCATCCAGATCACGCTGGCCGCCATACGGGTCGATCAGTTCGCCGGTCTCGCTTTCGGCGATGGCATTGATGGTGAGGTCGCGCCGCTGCAAATCCTCTTCCAGCGTCACCTCGGGAGCGGCATATGCCTTGAAGCCCTTGTAGCCGTTACCGGACTTGCGCTCGGTACGTGCCAGCGCGTATTCAGCATGGGTCTGCGGATGCAGGAAGACGGGAAAATCCTTGCCGACCGGTTGGAACCCCTGCGCCAGCATCTGCTCCGACGTCGCCCCAACCACGACATAGTCGCGATCGGCTACCGGCAAGCCCAGCAACCGATCCCGTACCGCGCCGCCGACGATGTAGGTTTTCATAACGAGGGAAGCCTAGCGACGTGCGCCTTCCCGGTAGCCTTCATAACGCGCACGTGGGGAATCGGCACGCAGGTACTCGGGAGCGATGGCTTCCAGCGACACCGGCTCGAACGTGAACACCGCAGGCCAGCCATCCTGGCAGACATTGTCCGAACCCATGGCGTAATGGTTGTCGCGCGTCATCAGCTTGTTGCCGGGCTTGAACTCCATCGCCCAGGCCTGAAAGTAGGACAACATCTTGCCCAGCGAAATGATGCTGCGCTTTTTGCCGATCACTTCGCCCACATAGCTCACCAGTTCTTTCAGGGAATAGTCCCTGGGGCCGCACAGGTCGTAGGTCTGGCCATAGGTTGCCTGGTCATCCAGGCTGTCTGCAAAGGCGCGGGCCACGTCGTCCACATGGATCGGTGCAAAGCGCGCGTCGGCATTGGCCAGCGGCAGCACTGGGAACAGTTTCAACAAACGGGCAAACAAGGACAGGAAGGAATCGCCGCGGCCAAAGATGACGGACGGACGGAAGACCGTGACGTTAAGGCCATAGCCATGAATCAGTTTGGGGCCATTCAAATACCAGTTCTCATGCTCGATATGCTGCATGCCGGATTCGCGCACCAGTGCTTCGGCGATGCCCTTGGAACGCTGATAGGCCGAGCGCGAGTTGGGGTGGGCGCCCAGGGCGCTCATGTGCAGCAGGCGATGTACCCCCGATTCGCCGCAGGCATGAATGACCTTGCGCGGCAGTTCAATATGAATTTTCTGGAAATCACCGCGGCGAGCGCTGGGCAAATCAGCACGGCCGATATTTCTCTCATGCAGAATGCCCACCAGATTGATGACGGCATCCATGCCGCGAAAATGATGGATGAGTTCCTGCTGATCATGCACGTTAGCCTCGATGACTTCCACTGTCGGCAGCAGAATCAGTTCCTTGGCCATTTCACGGCGGCGGCTCAGCACACGAACCTTGAAACCGCGCGTAGCGAGTTGGCTGACGAGCCGCGACCCGACGAAGCCGGAGCCGCCGAGGATGCAAATGCGTTCAATCTTCATGATGAGTTTGCTTCAGAATATAAGGCCATGCTGATTCTAATCGACCGACGGCTCCGGCTCCAGCAACCTGTCCGCTGGCGGCGTCGACCCCGGTGATGTTTTACGCGGCGGAACACTGCCCAACCGGTCTTTCAGCAACACTGACGGTTGTCCAAAACGCATGGCGTAATACATGGCATTACTCATCACTTTTTTGACGTAGTCGCGGGTTTCGCCAAAGGGAATCGACTCGATATAAATCGCAGCCTCCATTGGCCGGGTATCGCGCCAGCGCTGGGCGCGGCTGGGACCGGCATTGTAGGCCGCCGTCGCCAGCACCGGCGAGCCATCCAGGCTGGTTTGCACATGTTTCAGGTAATACGCGCCGAACTGGATGTTTTTGGCCGGTTCCTGCATCTCGCGGGGATCAAACTTCCGGATACCCAGGCGTTGGGCAATCCAGCGAGCCGTAGCGGGCATGATCTGCATCAACCCGGATGCACCGACACTGGAGCGCGCAAAATTGACGAAACGGCTTTCCTGCCGCATCAGGCCGAACACCCAGGCTTCATCGATTTCGTTTTCGCGCGCAGCCCGCTGGGCCAACTCCCGATAAGGTGCAACAAAGCGCAATTCGAAATCGTGCAGGTCACGCGTTCGCTCCGCCGTGCTGATTGCGCGGTCATACCATTCCATGCGACGCGCCAGTTCGGCCGCAGCAAGCAATTGCCCATCGGTAAATTCGCGGATCGACCACGTCCATTCCTGGCTGGCATCGTTGCGCAAGCCCATCTCCTGCAAGGCAACCGCACGGGCTATTCCGGGGTTCCGCGAAATGGCCGCCACGTCATCCCCGCCCATTTTGATGTTGATAACCGATGCCTGCACCACCGGGCCCAGCTCCTCTTGCGCCAGCTGGCCGTAATAATGATGCTCACGCGACAAGGCCAGGAAAATGGCATTGGCCGCCAGGCGTTGGCCGCTTGCCTGGATGGCGCGCGCGCGCCAGTAGCGCCAGACAGGCAAGGCACGACTGGACTCGCCCATGCTGTCGATCACCCGCAGCACCGTTGGCCAGTCGCCTTCGCGCAGTGCGGCACGCACCCACCACTCGCGCTGAAAATCGTTCACCGACACGATGCCTGCCAACTGAAACCAGCCTAGTGCCGCACTTTCATGGCGCCGCGCCGCACGCGCGGCGAGCCGGGCCCAGGCCGCGCTCGCTTCAACCGGGTCCAGCTCCGGCAAACGCTTGCGCAGGGCCAGTTCGGCCTCGCTGGAATTGCGCTTGGCCAGCTGATCCACTGCATACAGTGCGATCTCGATATTGCCGCGTGTATTCAAATTCAGGTTGCTGGCATTCAGCAACCGTGCCGGGTCGCGACTGGCCCGTTCAAGCAGGACGCCATCCAGCGGCTGATCAGGCAGGCTGTTTGCCACTGCCCTGGCCACATTGGGATTGTCTGCATCCAGCGCCAGTCGAACGCGGCGCCACACGTCTTCCTGGCCGATCAGCTTCGCTTCTATCAACGTCGCAAACAAAGGCGTACAAGCCGACGGCATGTCGCGGCCGGTAAACCACAAGGCAACGGCCTCGCGTTGATGAGCGCGATTGCCTTGCGCCCATTCCGCGCGATAGGCATAACACTGGTGCGCCGGATCGGGCTTGACCAGTCCCGGGTACCCCGCCAGATAGCGCGGCCAGGCTTCACGCGCGCCCAATGACTTCAGCCACTCGGCGCGTAACGCCTCCGCCAGACGGCTACCGGGATAACGCGCCAGATAATCCGCGATGCGTGCGTCATCATTGCGGCCTTCCAGCATCAGGCGCCAATATTCAACGTAGGGAAGCAGCACATGCTCTGCGGGTACATCGCGCGCTGCACGCTCCAGGTTCGCCAGCTTGCGTTCAACAAATGCCTGTCGTGCCTGCTGCACGGCTGCATCGCCGGGCGCCGCCCAAACGGAGGCTGCAGCCAGCATTCCCAACAGAAAAAATCCAATTATTCGAAGCATGGTGCGAGGGTAACATGCGGCCAAACAGGTCATCTGGGCCAGAAACACAGCCTTGCAGCCATGCAGCCCGACAGCGTTATCGAGCTGTGCTGAAGCCCATCAGAATCACACAAAAGCTCAGGCCAGAAACAACTGGTAGGCCGGGTTGCAAGACTCGTCCCAGTAGCGATAACCGAGCCCTTCCAGAAATGCCTGGAAGCTGGGTTTTTCATTTTCGGGTACCTGAATGCCGACCAGTACCCGGCCAAAATCGGCCCCATGGTTGCGATAGTGAAACAGGCTGATATTCCAGCCACGACTCATGCTTTGCAGGAACTGCATCAGGGCGCCCGGACGCTCGGGAAATTCGAATCGGTACAACACTTCATTCACTGCCTCGGGCGCGCGCCCGCCAACCAGATGGCGAACGTGCAACTTGGCCATTTCGTTATCAGTGAGATCGACGGCTTCCAGACCATGGCGCTGCAACAACTCAACCACACGCGTGCCTTCACCCGCACCAGGCACCGACAGTCCGACGAATACGCGTGCCGTCCTGGGATCGGAGTAACGGTAATTGAACTCGGTGATATTGCGCGCGCCCAGCAAGCCGCAAAAAGTCTTGAAGCTGCCGGGTGTTTCGGGGATGGTGACCGCCAGCACGGCTTCGCGCTTCTCGCCCAGCTCGGCGCGCTCGGCGATGTGGCGCAGGCGATCGAAATTCATGTTGGCCCCGGACGCGACCGCAACCAGGGTTTTTCCCTTCAGTTTTCCGCTGGCGATGGCCGACTTCAACCCGGCGACAGACAGGGCACCCGCAGGCTCCAGAATAGAGCGCGTGTCTTCGAACACGTCCTTGATCGCCGCACAGATGGCGTCGTTATTGACGCGAATGATCTTGTCGACATACAACTGCGCCAGCCGGAAAGTTTCCTTGCCAACCGTTTTCACCGCCACGCCATCGGCAAAAATACCCACGCGCTCCAATGTGACGCGTTCACCCTGCTTCAATGAACGCGCCATGGCGTCGGCATCTTCCGGCTCGACGCCAATGATCTTGATATCGGGCCGCAGCCGCTTGATGTACGCCGCCATGCCGGCGATCAGGCCGCCGCCGCCAACGGGTATGTAGATCGAATGGATCGGACCGGGATGCTGACGCAGCAACTCCATCGCCACGGTACCCTGCCCGGCGATCACATCCGGGTCATCGTAGGGGTGGACAAAGGTCGCTTTTGTTTTTTTGGCCAGTTGGGTGGCGTGAGCGCAAGCCTCGTCGTAATTGTCGCCATGCAAAATGACTTGTGAGCCGCGCGCCGCAACGGCTTCGAATTTTATGCGGGGGGTGGTGGCCGGCATCACGATGGTGGCGGTCACCCCCAGCTTTTGCGCGGCCAGCGCCACGCCTTGCGCATGGTTGCCGGCTGAAGCCGCCACGACACCTCGCGCCAGTTGGGCGGCAGTCAGCTTGGCCATCTTGTTGTAAGCGCCGCGACACTTGAACGAGAACACCGGCTGCAGATCTTCGCGCTTGAGCAGAATCTGGTTATTGAAGCGCCGCGACAGATTGTGGGCCACGTCCAGCGGCGATTCGACCGCCACGTCGTAGACGCTCGAGGTGAGGATGCGTTCAAGGTAATCGTCAGGTTGGCTCATGGCAAAGGCGGCAAGTTTGATAAAAAGGGGCGATGCCGCTATCTTAGCGGGCTACAACGAAATCAACGAAAAGATCATGACTCAAGACGAAATGAAACAAGCCGTGGCACGTGCTGCGGTGGATTATGCCCGTGGCGGCATTATCGGGGTGGGCACGGGCTCGACCGCCAACTATTTCATCGACGCGCTGGCCGAAGTAAAAGGCCGAATCGATGGCGCGGTGGCCAGTTCGGAGGCCACCGCAACCCGTTTGAAAAGCCACGGTATCCAGGTGCTGGACCTGAACAGCGTGGGCGAACTCGAAATCTATGTCGATGGCGCGGATGAAATCACCGAACACTTTGCCATGATCAAGGGCGGGGGCGGCGCGCTGACCCGCGAGAAAATCGTGGCGGCGTGCAGCAAGCAATTCATCTGCATTGCCGACGAAAGCAAGCTGGTCGGCGTGCTCGGACAATTCCCCCTGCCGGTCGAGGTGATTCCGATGGCGCGCTCCTATGTGGCACGCGAACTGGTGAAACTCGGCGGCCAGCCACGGCTGCGCGAAGGCTTCACCACCGACAACGGCAATATCATCCTTGATGTGCACGGCATGTCGATCGTCGATCCGGTCTCGCTGGAAACTGCGATCAATCACATTGTCGGGGTGGTCACCAATGGCCTGTTTGCGCGGCGCGGCGCGGACGTGTTGCTCCTGGGTACGGAAAGCGGCGTCAAGACCTACAAGAAATAGACTTCACGTCTGGCCATCCGTCAGTGTGGCGGCGGGGACGCGTCTTCGGGTTCCTGTTCCTCGGCTGGCACCCGGTATGACTCGGTGGCCCACTGTCCCAGATCGATCATTTTGCAGCGCTCGCTGCAAAATGGCTTCCAGCGGTTTTCCGCGATCCAGCTCACCGCTGCATTGCATATCGGGCAGGCCACCACGGCAGGTTTGTTGGCTGGTTTCATAAGGTGCAAAAAGTCAGGTCAAAGTCGATGGGCTGCTCGGTGCAGGTACGCGCCTGACTGGTGCCTACATGGACAAAGCGGATATTCAGCATGTATTTGTTGGCTGATATTTCTGGCACACAAGGCAGGCTGTCGACCAGGGTGACGCGGATCAGGAGCGGGTTGCGTGATTCCAGCATGCGCTGGTAGCTGCCGTTGTCCACATGCTGCAATTCGGACCGTCCGCTATCGCGCAACAAGCCAAGCACAATATCGACTCCCGCTCGAATGGAGGAAAACGGCGCCAGCCAGAATTGCAATTGCCGGGTCCTTTCTTCCGCATCCAGATGCAACCAGTAGTGATAGGACGGCAGGTCGAATTCACACATGCCGCCAGGGATGGCTGCGCGCTGCTTGATCGCCATCAGCCAGTCGTCATCGCGCAGATGCTGCCCGACTTTTCCCGGCAGTTGATACAGCCCACGATGCGTGGTCTCGATCGCCGCCAGGACTTGCTCAAGCGTCGTATCCTGGACATGGGGATTGCCCCGAAGCGCGACCAGCACGTTCTTTTGTCGATCCAGTTCCTGTAACAGGTCGGACTTGAGATCGGCGCGCGCAGCCACTTCCGCTATTTCGAACAAGGTCTGAAGCGCAGCATGATGCGCGTGCGACGTTGGTAACGCGGCATAAGCATCGAACCGGTCGAACAAATCTTCCAGCCGCAACAGCGTGCGAATGCGTTCGCTTAAGGGATATTCGTAGTGGATCACACCGCAACGCATGGGTTTGAATCGTTCGATTGTCGCTGATCCAGATTGAAAATCAAGGCAACTCCGTGTGAGACAGCATCAAATATCGCTGATTCAATGTTACTACTTCGGTACGCAAAGCCTCGCGTGCAAGGGTATTGACGATAACGTCATCGGCTATTGCGAGCCGCTCGGAACGACTGGCCTGAGTCGCAAGAATAGCCAAAACCTCATCACGCGTGAGCCCGTTTCGCGCGATAACCCGTGTTATCTGCAGCTCTTCCGGGCAATCGACCACCAGCACACGATCAAGCAGATCACGGTAGCCGCCGCTTTCCACCAGCAAGGGGATGACGAGCAGAATGTAGGGCGCATTCAGTCCGGTGCGTTCCTGCTCGACCGCCTGCCGGATGCGTGGGTGGAGAATGCTTTCAAGTCGATGCCTGGCATCGGCATCGGCAAACACCATCCGCCGCAAAACCGCGCGATCCAGACTGCCGTCTGGCAGGAGTACTGCATCCCCAAAATCCGAATGGATCGCTTCGAGCGCCGCGTTGCCAGGAGCGGTCAGTTCACGCGCAATTACATCGGTATCGATCACGGGCACGCCCAGGTCGGCAAACAGGTCGGCGACAGTCGATTTCCCCGAACCGATGCCGCCAGTCAGCCCAACCGTGAACATCAGAACTGCCCGAGGTAGGCTTGCGTCAAATCCGCGCCGAAGAACAGCGCCACCAGTCCGCCACCGGCCAGATACGGGCCGAAGGGAATCGGCACGCGCCGGTCATGTTTAACCAGCACGATCATCGCAATGCCGATTACCGCACCCACGACAGATGACAGCAACAATGTGACAGGCAGCATCTGCCACCCAAGCCATGCGCCGATGGCTGCCAGCAACTTGAAATCACCATAACCCATGCCATCCTTGCCGGTGGCCAGCTTGAACAGCCAATACACCGACCAGAGAATCAGGTAACCGGCCATCGCGCCGA
>CAYGMS010000051.1:0-10923 GCA_964350905.1 uncultured Thiobacillus sp.
ATGATGGCTGGTGGCGGGCGTCGTCGCAAAACGACGGGTAGCGCACTTGAAGACAGCATCATGAGTGGCGGCGATGTGCGCCCGAACTCAATCATTGGTGCCGCTTCGGGTGGCAGCGTCAATACCGGAGATACCTCCTTCCTCACCGATTTCAGCCAGGCCGGCCTGGGAACCATCGATACGCATGATGTCGACCCGATTGCCGAAGCCGAGGTGTACATGGCGTATGGCCGTGATGCGCAGGCAGAGGAAATCCTCAAGGAAGCCATCGGCAAGAATCCGGACCGCCACGAGATTCGTGTCAAGTTGCTGGAAATCTATGCTGCGCAGAGGAACACGACAGCGTTCGAGGCGGTCGCAGGCGAACTGTATGCTGCGCTCGGCAACAAGCCCAGCCCGCTTTGGGACAAGGCTTGTGAAATGGGCCGTGGCATTGACCCGACCAACCCCCTGTATGGCGGGCTGCAATCAGGTTCGGCTCCTGCTGCTGTAGCGACGGTGGAAGCAACCGATGCGGTGGCAGGTGGCGCGGTGACATTTGATGAAGAACCGGCGTCTGAAATCAAGCCTGAATCCGGACCGGTGACCAGTGAACTGTCGGTTCCCTCCTTTGAGAATGAACCGGTTGCCGACGTTGAGCAGGCTCCTGCGTTTGACATTGAATTTCCTGCCACCCAGGAAACGATGGAAGAACAGGCGCCGATGGAATTTGAATCCGCAGGCCATGTGCTCAACTTCGATACGCAGTCCGAAGCGCCAGCTGCCCCCGTGGATACGGGATATGTGGAAATGGATAGCCAGGGACTGGACTTTGATCTGCCTGACCTGGACCTGCCTGGTGACTCAGATGACGCGCTGAAGCTCGACATGGGTCTGGAAGACGACAACGGTCCCGACAGCAAATTTGATTTCAGCGGTCTCGACCTCGATCTGGGTGACGCCGACGGCAACGACCTTGAACTGGACGAAGTCGGCACCAAGCTCGATCTTGCCCGCGCCTATGTGGAAATGGGCGACAAGGAAGGTGCACGTGAAATTCTTAATGAAGTGCTGGCCGAAGGCAGCGACAAGCAAAAGGCTGATGCGAAAGGCATGTTGAGTTCGCTTGGCTGATTTTCCGCATCCGGCTGCCCGTATCCTCTTGTGGTGCGGGTGGGCCGTGGCAGTCGAGCTGGCTGCCTTCCCTCTGCTCTATATTCTGGCCGTCGCGACTGTGACGGCCTTTCTGTTTGCGTCAATCCGCCATGAAGCCTGGCGCCTGCTGCGCCGCACCCGCTGGCTGATGGCCGTGCTGCTGCTGACCTATGCCTATTCCCTGCCGGGAACCCTGCTGTGGCCATCGCTGGAATGGATGAGCCCGAGCATCGAGGGATTGCAGCAGGGCGCACAACGCGTGGGCCGCCTGGCGCTACTCCTGGTCGGCTTGGCGGCCTTGCTGGCGTATACGACCCGTCCGCGCCTGATTTATGGCTTGTATGTGCTGGCCCGCCCGCTGACCTGGATCGGTTTTGACCGCCGCGCCTTTGCGGTGCGTCTGGGGCTGACGCTGGACTATGTGGAAAATGCGCCCAAGCCTGCGCGCTGGCTGGATGCGCTGCGCACCTTGCCGCCTGACGATGGCGGGCCCACCACCACCACTTTGCAGACCGAACGCTGGCAAGGTCGGGACAGCGCCGTCATACTGGCGGGCGTTTTCCTGTTGTGGGCTGTGCTGGCGTGAGGCCGGGTTGATATGCGAATCGTACTGGGTCTGGAATATTGCGGTCTTGGTTTTTGCGGCTGGCAATCGCAGTTGCAGGGCTGCGGGGTGCAAGATGCGCTGGAAACGGCCGTGTCCATCATTGCCGGGGTCAGGATTGGCGTGATTGCGGCGGGCCGCACCGATACGGGCGTTCATGCCGCGCTGCAGGTGGTGCATTTTGATACGACCGTGGCGCGTCCGTTGACCGCCTGGGTGCGCGGCGTCAACAGCCACCTGCCGCCGGGCGTGGCCGTGCTGTGGGCGCGCGAAATCAGCAATGACTTCCACGCACGCTTTTCCGCCAACCAGCGCGGCTACCGTTATGTTCTGCTCAACCACGCTGTGCGGCCCGGTCTCAACCATGGCCTGGTCGGCTGGTATCACCGCTCGCTGGATGTGGACGCGATGAATCAGGCCGCCGCGCTCCTGATCGGGCAGCATGATTTTTCGGCATTCCGCGCGGCAGCCTGCCAGGCCAAATCGCCAAGCAAGGACCTGCGACGGGTCCAGGTCGAGCGGCGCGGTGATTATCTGCTGTGCGACTTTCTGGCCGATGGGTTCTTGCATCACATGGTGCGTAATCTCATGGGCTGCCTGATCCAGGTTGGGGCGGGTTACCAGACGCCGGAATGGGTACAGACGGTTCTGCACAGCCGTAACCGTTCGCTGGCCGCACCCACCTTCGATGCGGCAGGCCTGTATCTCACCCACATCCGGTATCCTGCGCACTTTGCCTTGCCGGAAACCTCTGACCGATGGCTGTACGCGTAAAAATCTGCGGCATCACCCGATTACAGGACTTGCATGCTGCCTGCCAGGCCGGGGCGGATGCCCTGGGCTTTGTGTTCTACGAAAAAAGCCCGCGCCACGTGACACTCGACGTGGCCGCTGCGCTGGTGCGCGAACTGCCGCCCTTCGTGCAATCGGTCGGACTGTTTGTGAATGCCGAGCCGGCTTTCGTCGAAGCGGTTCTGCGGGCCGTCCCGCTCGACTTGCTGCAGTTCCATGGGGATGAAACGCCAGCCGCCTGCGAGCGCTTTGGCCGACCTTATATCAAGGCTGTACGCGTCACGGCAGACACGGATTTGCTAAAATACGCGGCTGACTTTGAGACCGCGCGCGGATTGTTGCTTGATGCCTATGTGCCGGGCATCCCGGGTGGCACGGGTGAGCGGTTTGACTGGGGGTTGATTCCGGCGAATCTGCCCAAACCCCTGATTCTGTCGGGCGGACTTACTCCTGACAATATTACCGAGGCCGTGCATGATGTGCGGCCCTGGGCTGTGGATGTGTCTTCCGGCGTGGAAGCAACGGTATTGCTCAATGGAGCGGCAGTGGCCGCCAAGGGCATCAAGGACCCATACAAAATGACGCAATTCATTGCGAAAGCGGAAGTGGCATCCTAGAAACCGCAGTTGGCCGCTTAAGGCCTTAAGGAATGAGCTATGAATATTGATACGCCAACCTCTGGTTCCATCCCCCACCAGGGTGAGTTCGCTACACGCCCGCTGGCACGCTCGGTCGCGCGCCTGCCTTTGTCGCTCGTCGTTGCAGGCACCTGCCTGCCGCCTTCTCGCTTCGCGGCATTCACACAACCAAGCGCACCATCGGGCGCGTCCAACTGCGGTTCCTAGGATGATGAAACTGACTGATCTCCCCGACTCACACGGCCATTTCGGCCCCTACGGCGGTATTTTTGTAGCCGAAACCCTGATGGCGGCATTGGAGGAATTGCGTGTCGAATATGACAAGGCGCGCAATGATCCCGCCTTCATGGCCGAGTTTGAGTACGAACTGAAGCATTACGTCGGCCGTCCCAGCCCGGTGTATCACGCCAAACGTCTCTCCGAGCAGTATGGCGGTGCGCAGATTTACCTGAAACGCGAAGACCTCAATCACACCGGCGCGCACAAGATCAACAACACCATCGGCCAGGCATTGCTGGCGCGGCGCATGGGCAAAAAGCGTGTCATCGCCGAAACCGGCGCCGGTCAGCATGGCGTGGCCTCAGCCACCGTCGCGGCGCGCTACGGCATGGAATGTGTGGTCTACATGGGCGCCGAAGATGTCATCCGCCAGGCGCCCAACGTTTTTCGCATGAAACTGCTCGGTGCCACCGTGGTGCCGGTGTCATCGGGTTCCAAAACACTGAAAGATGCGCTCAACGAAGCGATGCGCGACTGGGTCACCAACGTTGAGTCCACTTTTTACATTCTCGGCACCGCTGCCGGTCCGCACCCCTACCCGATGCTGGTGCGCGACTTCCAGTGCGTGATCGGCCGCGAATGTCTCACCCAGATGCCCGAACTGACCGGCCGTCAGCCCGATGCCGTGATTGCCTGTGTCGGTGGCGGTTCCAACGCCATCGGTATCTTTCACCCTTATCTCGCGCATGAGAAGGTGCGACTGATCGGAGTGGAAGCCGGTGGCTCGGGTATTGCCACAGGCAAGCATGCAGCGTCGTTGTCGGCAGGCAGCCCAGGTGTGTTGCATGGCTTCCGCAGCTATCTGATGCAGGATGAAAACGGCCAGATCATCGAAACCCACTCGATTTCCGCCGGTCTGGACTACCCCGGCGTCGGGCCGGAACATTCGTGGCTCAAGGATGCCGGTCGCGCCGAATATGTGGCCATCAACGATGACGAGGCGATGGCCGCCTTCCACGACCTGTGCCGCTTCGAGGGCATCATCCCCGCGCTCGAATCGAGCCATGCCGTTGCCCAGGCCAAAAAGCTGGCGCCGACGCTGGGCAAGGACCAGATCATTCTGGTCAACCTGTCCGGTCGCGGCGACAAGGACATCAACACCGTGGCGAAAGTGTCGGGGATTACGCTGTAATCCTGCACTCACCCAATTGAACCGTTTTCATAAGAGTCCCATATGAGCCGAATCGGCCAGACCTTTACCGCACTCAAGGCACATAATAAAAAAGCCCTGATCACTTTCATTACCGCGGGCGATCCCGGCAAGGGGTTGACGGTGCTGCTGATGCATGCACTGGTGGAAGCCGGCGCAGACATCATCGAACTGGGCGTGCCTTTTTCCGATCCGATGGCTGATGGTCCGGTGATTCAGCGCGCGTCGGAGCGGGCATTGGCCAACAAGGTCGGGCTGAAGGATGTGCTGGCGATGACAGCCGATTTCCGCAAGACCAATACGACGACTCCCGTGGTATTGATGGGTTATGCCAATCCGGTCGAACGCATGGGGTATGAGATTTTTGCGCAGACGGCGAAGGCAGCGGGCATCGATGGTGTGCTGACGGTGGATATCCCGCCGGAGGAATCGCTTGGTGTGGCCGATGTATTCAAGGCGGCTGGAATTGACCCCATTTTCCTGCTGTCGCCGACCACGCCCGAGTCGCGGGTGGAACAGGTGGCGGCAGTCGCCGGCGGATTCATGTATTACGTGTCCTTGAAGGGTGTGACCGGTTCGGCGACTCTCGATACGGACGAAGTGTCGCGCAAAATCGCCATCATCCGCCGTCATTGCGATTTACCGATAGGCGTGGGATTCGGCATCCGTGACGCGGCAACGGCAGAAGCCGTGGCACGCATCGCCGACGCCGTGGTGGTGGGCAGCCGGATCGTGAGCGAAATCGAGAACGCGCCGGGGGATGAACTCATCGACCGTGTCAAGGCCCTGGTGCAGGATTTGCGCCGCGGCGTCGACGCCGCATCGAAACAAGTCAACCCATAAAATCAAGCAGCGGAGAACACAATGAGCTGGTTCCAGAAAATCTTGCCGCCGAAAATCAAGCGGCGTGCGCTGGCAGACAAAAAATCCATGCCCGAGGGCTTGTGGTCCAAATGCCCGGCATGCAACGAGGTGTTGTACCGGGCTGACCTGGAAAGCAATCTGGAAGTGTGTCCGAAATGTGGCCATCACCACCGCATCGGTGCCCGCCAGCGCCTGGCGATGCTGCTGGACAAGGACGGCCAGCACGAGGTTGGCGCCCAGGTGACGCCGCTCGATCCACTGAAATTCAAGGACGGCAAGAAGTATCCTGACCGCCTGAAAGAGGCCCAGTCCGCCACCTCGGAAACCGATGCGCTGGTGGTGCTGGGCGGAAGCGTCAAGGCCGTGCCGGTGGTGGCAGCCGCGTTTGAGTTCAAGTTTATGGGTGGATCGATGGGATCGGTCGTGGGCGAGCGCTTTGTCCAGGGAATCGAAGCGGCGATCGAATCGAATTCGGCCTTTGTCTGCTTCTCGGCCAGCGGCGGTGCACGCATGCAGGAAGGCCTGTTTTCGCTGATGCAAATGGCCAAGACCTCGGCCGCGTTGACGCAGCTGTCGCGCCATCGTCTGCCTTTCATTTCCGTGCTGACCGATCCCACCATGGGCGGGGTGTCGGCCAGCTTTGCCATGCTGGGCGATCTGATCGTGGCCGAGCCCAACGCCCTGATCGGCTTTGCCGGCCCGCGCGTGATCGAGCAGACGGTGCGCGAGACCCTGCCGGAAGGCTTCCAGCGCGCCGAGTTCCTGGTCGAAAAGGGCGCGGTCGACCGCATCATCGATCGTCGCCAGATGCGCGACGAACTCGCCACCACGCTGGCGATGATGATGGGTCGCCCGGCGATTGCTGCCTAGTACGACAACCCATAAATTTCGCTATGTTCGACGCGCTCCGCATCACCGATTGCTTTGTCGCTCATCCTCGCCATAGAACGACTATGGCTGCGGTTCGCTTCGCGCACTCGGCGCGCGGATGCGCGTCTCGGCATGTACGCAAACTTATGGGTTGTCGTACTAGACTGTGTTGACACCTTCCGGGCTATCGTTGGCCGACTGGCTGGCGCGGCTGGAGCAAATCCATCCCAGCACGATCGAGCTTGGACTGGATCGGGTGCGCCGGGTCAGCCATGCGCTCGGACTTGAGCCGACGTTTCCCATCATTATCGTGGGCGGCACCAATGGCAAGGGCTCGACCTGTGCCTATCTGGAGGCCATTCTCGGTGCCGCGGGTTACAAGACGGGCCTTTACACCTCGCCCCATTTATTGCGCTACAACGAGCGGGTACGAATTGCCGGCAGCGATGCACAGGATGCCGACCTGATCGCCGCATTCGAAGCCGTCGATGCTGCGCGTGGCGAGTCTTCGTTGACCTATTTCGAGTTCGGTACGCTGGGCGCGATGGTGCAATTCATCCGTGCCGGAATAGACGTGGCCATCCTCGAGGTGGGCCTCGGCGGTCGGCTCGACGCCGTGAATGTGTTTGATGCCGATGCGGCCATCGTCAGCAGTGTCGATATCGACCATATCGAGTATCTGGGCGACACCCGCGAAAAAATCGGGTTCGAAAAAGCCGGTATTTTTCGCGCCGGAAAGCCTGCCATTTGCGCGGATCCCGCGCCGCCCGCCAGTTTGCTTGCACATGCCAAAAGCATCGGCGCCGAGTTGAGGTGTATCGGGCTGGATTTTTTCGCTCAGCGCGAAGCGGATCACTGGACTTATCGAGGATGGGCCACGACCTGGCCGAAATTGCCTGTGCCGAAGATGGCGGGGGCCTGTCAGCTGCGTAATGCCGCTGCTGCACTGGCGGTTCTGGAAACCTTGCGCGCCTGTTTACCGGTGAGCGAGGCGGCCATACGCCAGGGGCTGGCGGCGGCACAGGTGCCCGGGCGTTTTCAGCGTATTGCCCGCGCGCCCGATGTCATACTCGATGTGGCGCACAACCCCGAGGCCGCGCGGGCGCTGGCGGCGACCTTGCGCGAGCAGGCTATCGTCGGGCGCACGCTGGCGGTGGTCGGCATGCTCGCCGACAAGGACGCGACGGCGGTAATTGCCACGCTGGCGGGCGAAATCGATGCGTGGTGGAGCTGTGCCCCCGACTCACCGCGCGCCTGCGATGCGGTAGCCCTGGCAGCCATTCTTCGTTCCCAGGTGGGCAATACGCCGGTTTATGTGCAGCCCGATGTGAACATGGCGCTTGCCGAGGCGCGAAGTGCCGCCCGTGAAGATGATAGAATTCTCGTCTTCGGTTCGTTCTACACCGTCGCCTCCGTGCTCGACCATGCCACTACCCAGCAGTGAAAATGACCTTAAACGTCGTGCCCGGCGCCGCCTGATCGGTGCCGTTGCGCTGACCCTGGTGGCGGTGATTGTGCTGCCCCTGCTGCTGGAAGACGAGCCGCCGCCGGCCAGTTCGCTTGCCGTGCACATGGCCGTCGCGCCGGAACCTGTGGCACCGCCCGTTCAGACGCCTGAACCTGTTGTGCCGGCTGAGCCTGTACCGGCTGCCCCGGTCGAACCCGTTGCACAAACGGAGCCGGTGAAGCCGGAACCGAAAATTGAACCAGTCAAACCGGCGCCCCAGCCCGCCCCCCAACCCAAACCTGCACCAGCCAGGCCTGAGCCGGTTAAAGCGCAACCGCCCAAACCCGCGCCCGTGCCGCAACCTGTCGCTACGCCAGATGCCAAGCCTGCAGATGCACAGGAGACGTTTGTGGTGCAACTGGCCGCACTCTCTGATGCAGACAAGGCGCAAGCGCTCAAGGCGCGCGTGGCCAAGCTCGGCCTGCCCGCCTACACGGATGCCCTTGGCAGTTTGACGCGCGTGCGTGTGGGGCCGTTCAACACGCGTACGGCCGCAGTGGCGGCAGCGGTGAAGCTGGCTGAAAACGGCATGAGCGGCCAGGTGCTGACCAAATAAATGAGTGTGCTGGACATCATTGTGGTGCTGGTGCTGGTGCTGACCGTGGTGCGCGGCTTGATGCGCGGGATGGTCGATACCCTGTTTTCACTGGCGGCCTGGATACTGGCTTTTTTGCTGGGCAAATGGGGGGCGGTGATGGTGGCGCCGCTTCTGCCCATCGGCATCGAGAATCCTGCGATCCGCTATTTTGCGGGTTTTGCCGTGGTTTTTCTGCTGGTGCTGATCGGCGTGCTGCTGCTGGGGCATGTGATGGCTTCGCTGGTCAAGGCGGTCGGATTGGGCAGCACCGACAAGGTGCTGGGTGGTGTACTGGGGCTGACCAAAGGCTTGGTGATCCTGGTGGGCCTGACACTGGCCGCCGGCTTGACTTCATTGCCGCGCACCGATTTCTGGAAGCAGGCCGCGTTGTCAGGCAGTCTGCAGACCATGGCGATGCGCGTATTGCCGTTCTTGCCGGATGACATGGCGAAATACGTTCGCTATGAATAATGGTGTTTTGAATAATCTTATGGATGGGTGCACAGCATGTGCGGGGTAATCGGAGTCGTTGCCAATTCGGCAGTTAACCAGCTTTTGTACGATGGGCTGATGGTGTTACAGCATCGCGGCCAGGACGCGGCCGGCATTGTGACAGCGGAAGAAAGCCGCTTTCACATGCACAAGGAGCCAGGGCTGGCGCGCGACGTGTTCCGCACCCGCGACATGCGCAATCTGCTGGGCGATATGGGCGTGGCCCATGTGCGCTATCCCACTGCAGGCAGCGCCGCTTCGTCGGCGGAATCGCAACCGTTCTATGTGAACTCGCCATACGGCATCGTGCTGGGCCACAACGGCAACCTCACTAATACCCAGGAACTGAAAGAGTCGTTGTTTCGCGCCGACCTGCGGCACGTCAACACCAATTCGGATTCCGAAGTGCTGTTGAACGTGCTGGCGCATGAACTCCAGGTGCGCGGCACGGGAAGCCAGTTGAGCCTGGATACGATTTTTGGCGCGGTATCGGGCGTGCATGCGCGCTGCAGGGGTGCGTATGCCGTGACTGCCTTTATTGCAGGTTATGGCCTGCTGGCGTTTCGTGATCCGCATGGCATTCGCCCGCTGGTAATCGGCGTCAACGATCAGGTGACGCCGCATGAATACATGGTGGCATCGGAAAGCGTGGCCATCGACACCCTTGGCTTCCGCCTGCTACGTGACGTGGCGCCAGGCGAGGCGGTCTTCATCGATTATCAGCGCCAATTGCACAGCCGCCAGTGCAGCGACAAGGCGGTGCTGAATCCCTGTATTTTTGAGTATGTGTATCTTGCGCGCCCCGATTCGGTGATGGATGGTATTTCGGTCTACAGCACGCGACTCGCCATGGGTGTGTCGCTGGCTGAAAAAATCCGCCGTGAATTTTCCCATCTCAAAATCGATGTGGTGATTCCGATTCCCGATACCAGCCGTCCTTCAGCACTGCAACTGGCGAATCACCTCAACGTGCCGTACCGTGAAGGCTTCATCAAGAACCGCTATATCGGCCGCACCTTCATCATGCCGGGACAGGCGTTGCGCAAGAAGTCGGTGCGGCAGAAGCTCAATGCCATAGCCGAGGAGTTCAAGGGCCGGAACGTGTTGCTGGTCGACGATTCCATCGTGCGCGGCACCACCAGCCGCGAGATCGTGCAGATGGCGCGTGATGCCGGTGCCGCACAGGTGTATTTCGCGTCGGCTTCGCCGCCCGTGCGTTACTCGAATGTGTACGGAATCGACATGCCGACGCGCAATGAACTGATTGCAAACGGCCGCACCGACGAAGAGATCGCGCGTGAAATCGGGTGCGATGCGATGATTTATCAGGATATCGACGCGATGGTGGAGGTGGTTCGGGCAGGCAATCCGGCCATTCAGGATTTTGACACGTCCTGCTTTGATGGACGTTACATCACCGGTGACGTCACGCCAGAGTATCTGAATTACATCGAGGCGCTGCGCAACGGTGAAACGCCGTCGACTTTTGCCTTGTCTACCCAGCAGCTCGATCTGAATCTGGCAACGAATCGTTGACCGAAACCGGCGCGGCGCAATCATAGGCGCGGGATGCCTGCTGAGCACAGGGCAGTCCAGGTGTCGGCTCCCCAATCGGCGACATCGTGAACCTCGCCTCAAGGCTGGAACAGGCCAACAAGTTCTACGGCACCCGCATCCTCGTCAACGAGGGACACGCGATCTGGCCGGTGACACCCTGGCCTTTCGTGAAATCGACAGCCTGCGCGTGTCCGGCAAGCAGGAACCGGTGCGGGTGTTCGGTTGATGGATTACTCGGAATCGTTGAGCGAGGCAGGAAGGCAACTGGTGCAGGCCTATAAAACGGCATTGGTGCATTACCGCAGCCAGGATTGGAACGGTGCCGAAGCGGCGTTCCGCGAGTGCTTGACGGTTGTTCCGGCGGATCGTCCGAGTCAGGTCATGTTGGACCGGATTGCGGCGTTTAGGGAAGCCCTGAACAAGTCCAATCTTTAGTTTCCTGTTGGGACAAATTCCGGA
>CAYGMS010000052.1:0-10773 GCA_964350905.1 uncultured Thiobacillus sp.
TGAGCCCCATGCGCAGCAGCAGGATCAGCGGCAACAGCAACAACGGCCAGGGCTCGAATGGTCGCCAGGCGATCAGCCCGCCGCCGATCACCGACAGCACGATGGCAGCCACGGTCACCTGATTGGCGGTGATGCCGCGCGCCGCAAGGGCATCGACCAGCGGCCGCAACAGCGCCTGGAAGCGGGGTTTCAAATCATAGACGGAGGCCACGGTGTTTTCCCTGAACGTTGGATGGTTATTGTGCTCATTTTTGCGCTCACTTTTTGCGCCACGGCGCACGACGCGATTGTAATCGCGTCAACGCTCACGGCTTCTTCCCATATCCCGTAAAATACCGGCTTTGAAGCAAATGGAATCGGCACCGCCTCTGGCAACGCCCGAACATAACCCAGCATGACCGCACGCCTGCGCGAAATCCCCTACAACTACACCTCATTTTCCGACCGCGAGATCGTCATCCGCCTGTTGGGCGCAGACGTGTGGGACGTACTCAACATGCTGCGCAACGAACGCAAGACCGGCCGCTCGGCGCGGATGCTGTTCGAGGTGCTGGGCGATATCTGGGTGGTGCGGCGCAATCCCTATCTGGAAGACGATCTGCTCGACAACCCCAAACGCCGGCAGATGCTGATCGATGCGCTGCGGCACCGTTTGCACGAGATCGAAATGCGCCGCCAGGGCAACGAACTGGTGGGCCAACTGCTGGACGCCGCCTCGCGCGCGGTACGTGAGTTCGAAGCCTGGTTTGACGACACCGCCAGCCTGCGCACACGCATCCTGCGCCGTCTCGGTGGCGTCACCCGGCGCGACAACATTTCGTTCGATGGCCTGGCGCGCGTCTCGCACGTCACCGACGCCACCGACTGGCGGGTGGAATACCCGTTCGTGGTGCTGACCCCGGACACCGAAGCCGAAATGGCCCGGCTGGTGGCAGGGCTGATCGAACTGGGCCTGACCATCATCCCGCGCGGCGGCGGCACCGGCTATACCGGCGGCGCGGTGCCGCTGACCGATCGGGCGGCGGTCATCAACACCGAAAAACTCGAAACACTGAGCGCGGTGGAAATGCGCCATCTGCCTGGCGTGGAATTCGAAGTCTCCACCATTCACTGCGGCGCGGGCGTCGTCACCAAGCGGGTGATGGACGCAGCCGATGCGGCCGGGCTGGTGTTCGCGGTCGATCCGACTTCGGCCGATGCCTCGACCATCGGCGGCAACGTGTCGATGAACGCGGGCGGCAAGAAGGCCGTGCTGTGGGGCACGGCGCTGGACAACCTGGTGTCGTGGCGCATGGTGACGCCGGACGCCGAATGGGTCGAAGTCAGCCGGGTGAACCACAACCTCGGCAAGATTCACGACGTGCCGTCAGCCACCTTCGAAATCCGCCGTTTTGCCGCCGATGGCAAGACGCCGAAAGGCTCGCCGGAAATTCTCATCATTCCCGGCACCCGTTTCCGCAAGACCGGGCTGGGCAAGGACGTCACCGACAAATTCCTGGCCGGCCTGCCTGGCATCCAGAAGGAAGGCTGCGACGGTCTGATCACCTCGGCACGCTTCATCCTGCATCGGCTGCCGGCGCACACCCGCACGGTGTGTCTGGAGTTCTTTGGCCACGCGTCCGAAGCCACGCCGGCGATTGTCGAAATCAAGAACTATTGCGACGGCCATGACGACATCCTGCTCGCCGGACTGGAGCATCTCGACGCGCGCTATGTGAAGGCCGTCGGCTACGCCACCAAGGCACCGCGCACCACGCGCCCGAACATGGTGCTGCTGATCGACGTGGTATCGGACAATGAAGTCGCGGTCGGCGAAGCCGCCTCGCACATCGTGCGCATCGCCAATGTGCGCGGTGGCGAAGGCTTCATCGCGGTATCGCCGGAAACCCGCAAGATCTTCTGGCTCGACCGCGCCCGCACCGCCGCCGTTGCGGCCCACACCAACGCGTTCAAGATCAACGAAGACGTGGTGATTCCGCTGCCGCGCCTGGGTGATTACACCGACGGCATCGAGCGCATCAACATCGAACTGTCGATTGCCAACAAGCTGGCCCTGCTCGATGCACTGAGCGAATTTTTCAGCACCGCCCGTCTGCCGCTGCTGGAAGACGCCGACACCGTAGCCGACCCGAAACAGGTGGAAGAGAAACGCCAGCGCGCACTGGCGCTGATCGCTGCGGTGAAAAACCAATGGCAGATCTATGCCGGTGATCTCGATGCGCCATTTTCACCCCCCTCCTCCGCAAGCGGGGAAGGGGCCGGGGGAGAGGGTGCCACCATTTTTACCGCGCTGCGCGACAAGCACATCCGCGTGTCGTGGAAACGCGAAGTGCGGCGCGAACTGCACCAGCTGTTCATCGGCCGCGAATACACCAAAGTGCTCGAAGCCTGTGACCGTATCCACAAAGAGGTGCTGAGAAGCCGTGTCTTCGTGGCGCTGCATATGCACGCTGGCGATGGCAACGTGCACACCAACATCCCGGTCAACTCCGACAACTACGCCATGCTGCAGTCCGCCAATGCCGCGGTGGTGAGGATCATGGCGCTGGCAACCGAGCTCGGCGGCGTGATCTCGGGCGAGCACGGCATCGGCCTGACCAAGCTGGAGTTTCTCGACGCCGCCACCATCGCCACCTTTGCCAATTACAAGCAGAAGGTCGATCCCGAAAGCCATTTCAACAAAGGCAAGCTGCTGCCCGGCGCGGATTTGCGCAACGCCTACACGCCGTCATTCAGCCTGCTGGAAGCCGAATCGATCATCCTCGAAGCCTCCGAAACCAAGGACATCGCCGATTCGATCAAGGACTGCATGCGCTGCGGCAAATGCAAACCGGTGTGCAACACCCACATTCCGCGTGCCAACCTGCTGTACTCGCCGCGCAACAAGATTCTTGCCACCTCGCTGCTGATCGAAGCCTTTCTGTACGAGGAACAGACGCGTCGCGGCGTCTCGCTCAAGCACTTCGACGAGTTCGGCGACGTCGCCGACCACTGCACCATCTGCCACAAGTGCAAGAATCCCTGCCCGGTCGATATCGACTTCGGTGATGTCTCGATCGCCATGCGCAACATGCTGCGCAAGCAGGGCAAGAAGAAATTCAACCCCGCCTCCTGGGCGTCGATGGCCTTCCTCAACGCGACCGACCCCACCACCATCAAGGCGCTGCGCAAGCCGCTGATCGAATGGGGCTACGCTGGCCAGCGGCTGGGGCACACGCTGTTCAAACGCCTGGGGCTGATCCAGCCGCAGACCCAAAACCCACCGGCTTCGTTAGGCAAGCCCAAGCTGGTGGCGCAGGTCATTCACCTGGTCAACAAGCCGATGCCCGGCGGGTTGCCGAAGAAAACCTCGCGCGCGCTGCTGGGGCTGGAAGACGCATCAATCGTGCCGATTCTGCGTGACCCGGCCAAGCTGACCGACGACAGCGATGCCGTGTTCTACTTTCCCGGCTGCGGTTCGGAGCGGCTGTTCTCGCAGGTCGGACTCGCCACCCAGGCGATGCTGTACGAGCTGGGCACACAGACCGTGTTGCCACCCGGTTACCTGTGCTGCGGCTATCCGCAGATTGCGGGCGGCCAGGCCGACAAGGGCGAAGCGATCACCGCGCAGAATCGCGTGCTGTTCCACCGCGTCGCCAACACGCTGAACTACCTCGACATCAAGACCGTAATCGTGTCGTGCGGCACCTGCATGGACCAGCTGCTGAAATACGAATTCGAGAAAATCTTCCCCGGCTGCCGTCTGCTCGACATCCACGAATACCTGATGGAAAAAGGCATCAAGCTCGACGAGGTGAGTGGTGAGAAATACCTCTACCACGACCCCTGCCACACGCCGATGAAGACCCACGCGCCGATGAAAGTCGCCAAGGCGCTGCTCGGCGACGGCGTAAAGCTGTCCGACCGCTGCTGCGGCGAGTCCGGCACGCTGGCCGTCACCCGCCCGGACATCTCCACCCAGATCCGCTTCCGCAAGGAAGAGGAAATCCGCGCCGGCGTCGCCGCACTCGGCGCAGGCAGCCAGCCGGTCAAGCTGCTCACCAGCTGCCCCTCGTGCCTGCAAGGCCTGTCGCGCTACAGCGACGACACCGGCACCACGCCGGATTACATCGTGATCGAACTGGCGAAGAAACTGCTGGGCGAAGACTGGATGGAACGCTACATCGAAAAAGTCAGCAACGGCGGCGTCGAGCGGGTATTGCTGTAATCCAGCTTGCCACCTAAGACAACGCCCCGCATGATGCGGGGCGTTGTCTTTTGCGGAGCGGGATATGGCTGATTGCCCTTTGTGCGATGTGCGTGGCGAGGCGGTGCTGTGGCAGGACGCGCGCTGCCGCGTGATCCTGGCCGACGAGCCGGATTACCCGGGTTTTCTGCGCGTGATTCTGCATGCCCATACCCGGGAAATGACCGACCTGTCAGCTGCCGATCAAGTGGCACTGATGCGGGTGGTATGGGCGGCTGAAACGGCGCTGCGCGAGGTGCTGGCGCCCGACAAGATTAACCTCGCCTCACTCGGCAACGTGGTGCCGCATCTGCACTGGCATGTGATCCCGCGTTTTAGGGATGATCCGCATTTTCCCAATCCGGTATGGGGCGCGAAGTTGCGGGAAACACCGCATGCAGCGCCAGCCGACCTGGCGGCGCAACTCACCACGGTGATTAACCGGCAGCTTGCTCGCGTTCTCGGAACGGAATGACGTTGTCGCCGTCCTTCTCGCTGGCCGGCTCCTTGGGCAACAAGACACGCTGGACAGGAAAAACGGCGGAAAAGGTGCTGCCCTTGCCGGGCGTGGACTGGATATCCAGCCGTGCGCCGTGGCGGGTGAGCACATGCTTGACGATGGCGAGCCCCAGACCGGTGCCGCCGGTTTCGCGCGAGCGGCTGCGATCGACCCGGTAGAAACGCTCGGTCAGCCGTGGAATATGCTCGGCGGCGATGCCTTCGCCGGTATCGGTCACGGAAAAAATGCCTTCGCCATTGCGCTCGCGCCAGGCCAGGGTGATTTCGCCGCCTTCTGGGGTGTAGCGCACGGCGTTTGACACCAGATTGCTGAGCGCACTGCGAATTTCCTGCAGGCCGCCTTTCAGGCTGGCGGCGCTGTCAAGGTTCAGCGTTACCTGATGCCGGTCACGGCTGAGGGATTCGGCCTCGGATTTCAGACTCCGCGCCAGATCATGAACATGGATGGTCTCGTCCTTGAGCGAATTTTCATCGCCTTCCAGCCGCGACAGCACCAGCAAGTCGTCCAGCAGGTGCTGCATGCGCCGGGTGTGGTCCAGCATCAGATCAAAATAGCGCTTCGTTTCGCTGGCCGGCAATTCCTGTGCGTCGGCCAGGGTTTCGACAAAGCCGCCCACCACGGTCAGCGGCGTACGCAGTTCGTGCGAGACGTTGGCGATGAAGTCGCGGCGCATGGCGTCGACGCGTTCAAGATCGGTAATGTCGCGCGCGACCAGCAGTTTTTGCGCCGTACCAAACGGCACCAGCTGCAGCGACAGGGTCATCTCGCGATTGATCGGTGATTTGCACACCAGACGCTGCGAATAATCCGCCGCGTCGAGAAATTCCAGGAAATGGGCCTGCCGCAACAGGTAACGGAGAAACTGCCCGCGGTCGCGTTCGCAATCCAGCCCCATGTATTTGCGCGAGGCGGGATTGCACCATTCGATCTGGTCGCTGCGGTTGAGAATGACCATGGCGTCCGGCACGGCCTGCGCGGCATGCTCAAACTGTTCAAGTGCGCTGGTGAGTTCGCTGCGGCTGGTGCGCTGGCGACGTTGAAGCTTCTGCAGGCGGTAGAAAATATCGCCCCAGGTACCGGTGGCGTCGGGCGGATCGACTTCGTCGGGATTTTCCAGCCAGCGCGCCAGGCGGAATTCCTGCCACAAGCGGCGCAACATCACGAACGCCTGAATACCAACCAGAAAGCCCAGCGCGGCGATCCAGCCCGAGCCCGCCCACAATATCAGCGCCACCAGCAATACGCTGGCCAGCACACTCAGCGGCCGCCACCAGAAACCCATATTCAGCTGCCCATTGAAACCTTAAGGTTGGGGAATTATCCCACTTCGGCCGAAAAGCGATAGCCCGAACCGCGAACTGTCTGAATCAGTCCGGCATGGCCGGAAGGTTCCAGCGCCAGACGCAAACGGCGGATATGGACATCGACCGTACGTTCTTCCACGAATACATCGTCACCCCACACCTGGTCAAGCAGCTGGGTACGCGAATACACGCGCTCGGGATGGGTCATGAAAAAATGCAGCAGGCGGAATTCGGTGGGGCCCAGTTCCAGCGGCTGGCCGTTTCCCTGCACGCGATGGCTGCCGGGGTCGAGCCTCAGTCCGTTGACTTCCACCGGTTCGTCGGTCATCTGCGGCGCGCGGCGGCGCAGCACGGCCTGGATGCGCGATACCAGTTCGCGCGGGGAAAACGGCTTGGTCATGTAGTCGTCGGCGCCGGTATCCAGCCCCAGCACCTTGTCACGTTCCTCGCCACGCGCGGTCAGCATGATGATGGAGACGGGGCGGTAGCGCTCATCGCCGCGCAAGCGCTTGCACAGGTCGATGCCCGACAGGCCGGGTAACATCCAGTCGAGCAGGATGACGTCGGGCAAGGCATGCTTGAGATACGTCAGCGCATGCTCGGCATCCCCCACCGCCGTGACCTGATGACCCGCCTGCGACAGGTTGAACTTGAGCAGTTCCTGAATCCCGGGTTCATCTTCGACCAGTAAAATATTGGCAGCCATGCGGCCTCCATTCCAGTTGCGTTGACAAGCATACTATGGCGGTTACATGACCGGTTCATGACAAGGACGCGTCTCCGTGAACGCCTGTCTGCCCGCGCACTGGTAGAATTCCGGGGTTTCCCTCATATTCCGCCCGCCATGGATAAAACCACCCACTTCGGCTACAAACAGGTTGCCGAATCCGAAAAAGCCGCCAAGGTCGCCGAGGTGTTCCATTCGGTCGCCTCGCAATACGACATCATGAACGACCTCATGTCGGCCGGCCTGCATCGTTTATGGAAGCGGTTTGCCGTGTCCCAGGCGGGCTTGCGGCCCGGCATGCGCGTGCTCGACGTGGCAGGCGGCACCGCCGATCTGACCCGGCTGTTCCTGAAGGAAGTCGGCGAGACCGGCACCGTGCTGCTCACCGACATCAACTTTTCCATGCTGCGCGAAGGCCGCGACCGCATGCTGAACGAAGGCAAAACCCCGCCCAGCGTGCAGTGCGACGGCGAGCGGCTGCCGTTCCCTTCGAATTATTTCGATTGCGTTTCCGTGGCCTTCGGCCTGCGCAACATGACGCACAAGGACCAGGCGCTGGCCGAGATGAACCGGGTGCTGAAGCCCGGCGGCCGCCTGCTGGTGCTGGAATTTTCCAAGGTGTGGAAGCCGCTGGAACCGGCCTATGACCTGTATTCCTTCAAGTTGCTGCCGCTGATGGGCAAACTGGTCGCCAGGGACGCCGACAGCTACCAGTATCTGGCCGAGTCGATCCGCATGCACCCGGGCCAGGAAGAACTCAAGACCATGATGGAAACCGCCGGCTTTGCCAAGGTCAGCTATCACAACATGACAGCCGGCGTGGTGGCCCTGCATAAGGGCTTCAAGGTTTGATCGCTGCAGGACTCATCGAGCGCAGCCTCAATCACCTGCTGCAGCAATCGCCCGGCGCGACCGAGGCGCTGCTGCGTCACGCCGGGTGCAGCGTGCGCTTCGACCTGACGCTCGCGCAATTCGATTTCCGCATTGCCGACGACGGCTGTTTCACCGAATCGGTGACGGACACGCCCGACGCCGTGATCAAGCCCACCGCCACGCTCTTCGCCCGTCTGCCTTTCTTCGGCCGCGAAGCGCTGCGCCATGCCGAATACAGCGGCGACCCGGCACTGCTTGCCACGCTCGACCGCGTCTTCAAGCAGCTGGACTGGGATGTCGAGGCTGATCTGGCGCCGCATGTCGGCGACATCGCCGCGCATCGCATTCACGTACTGGGGCAGGATGCCCTGGCCCAGGCTGCCCATGCCGTTTCCGCACTCGGTCACAACGCCAGCGAATACATGGTCGAAGAAGCCGAACTGATGGCGCGCGGCGTCGATGTGGCCCGCTTCAACCGTGACGTGGATGCGCTCGCCGATGACACCGCCCGGCTGGAAGCCCGCCTGCGCTTACTGGAAGCCGCCCCCCACCCGCTATGAAACTGTTCCGCCTGATCCGCATCCTCACCGTCGGCCTGCGCTTCGGGCTGGAAGAGTTTTTTCTCGGCCACGAACGGGTGCGTCCGCTGCGCTGGCTGGTCCGCGCCACGCTGTTCTGGCGGCCGCTCTCCGAACCGCGCGGGGTGCGTTTGCGCCGCGCGCTGGAAGCGCTCGGGCCGATTTTCGTCAAGTTCGGGCAGATGCTCTCGACCCGGCGCGATCTGGTGCCGCTCGACATCGCCGACGAGCTTGCGCAACTGCAGGATCAGGTACCGCCGTTTCCGTCCAGTCAGGCCATTGCCACGCTGGAAGTTGTGTACAAAAAACCGCTGGCCGAAGTCTTCGCCGAATTCGACGCCACGCCGGTCGCGTCGGCCTCGGTGGCGCAGGTACATTTCGCGCGCCTGCATGATGGCACCGCCGTCGCAGTCAAAGTGCTGCGCCCCGGGATCGCCCCGGTCATCGCGCATGACGTGTCGCTGCTCTATGCCGCGGCCGGGCTGATCGAAAAACTGTTTGCCGACGGCAAGCGGCTGCGCCCGCGTGAAGTGATCGCCGAGTTCGAAAAACATCTGGAAGACGAACTCGACCTGATGCGCGAAGCTGCCAACTGCTCGCAGCTGCGGCGCAATTTCAGGGATTCATCCCTGCTCGCGGTACCCGGAGTCTACTGGGACTACTGCGATAGAAATGTCATGGTGATGGACCGCATGGACGGCATCCCGATCAGCCGGATCGAGCGGCTGCGCGAAGCCGGCGTCGACATCCCCCGCCTTGCCGCTGCCGGCGTGGAGATCTTCTTCACCCAGGTGTTCCGCGACGGCTTTTTCCACGCCGACATGCACCCCGGCAACATCCTGGTCAAACCGGATGGCCAGTACGTTGCACTCGATTTCGGCATCATGGGCACGCTCACCGAAGTCGACAAGCAGTATCTGGCGCGCAACTTCCTGGCCTTTTTCCGCCGCGACTACAAGGGCGTGGCGCTCGCGCATCTGGAATCGGGCTGGGTGCCGGCCGATACCCGCATCGACGAACTCGAAGCTGCGGTGCGCGCCGTATGCGAGCCGGTGTTCGACCGCCCGCTGAAGGACATTTCCTTTGGCCGAGTGCTGTTGCAGCTGTTCCAGGCCTCGCGCCGCTTCAACGTGGAAATCCAGCCGCAACTGGTGCTGCTGCAGAAAACCCTGCTCAACATCGAAGGCCTCGGCCGCCAGCTCGACCCCGAACTCGACCTATGGAAAACCGCCAAGCCGTTTCTCGAACGCTGGATGAGCGAGCAGATGGGCTGGCACGCATTGGTAAAAAACCTCCAGGCCGAAGCCCCTAAATGGGCGGCTTTGCTGCCGCAGCTGCCACGACTGGCACACCATGCGCTGAACGAAAACCGGTTGGCGCAACTGGAAGCCGGCCTGACACTGATGCTGCGCCAGCAGCACACCCGCAACCGCTGGATGGGCGTAATCGCCACCCTGCTCGCCATTACTGCTGCCACCTTGGTATACCTCGCTTTCCTGTAAATCAATCAAGAACAACGCCGTGGATCACACCCTGCTCGGTTTCGTCATCGCCTATCTCGCCGTCTCGCTCGGCATCGGTTTTTACGCTGCCACCAAGGTTCACAGCGCTAGCGACTACATTACTGCCGGACGCTCGCTGCCAATGATCGTGGTGGTGGCGATGGTATTTGCTACCTGGTTTGGCGCTGAAACCGTCCTCGGTATTCCCGCCACCTTCCTCAGCGAGAACCTTGGCGGCACGATTTCCGACCCCTTCGGCGCCTCGCTTGCGCTGATCCTGTTCGGCCTGTTTTTCGCCCGGCCGCTCTACCGCATGAAGCTGCTCACGCTGGGCGACTTCTTCCGCCAGCGCTACAACCGTCCGGTCGAAATCGTGATCTCGCTGGCGATTGCGGCCTCCTATCTGGGCTGGGTGTCGGCGCAAGTGGTGGCGCTGGGACTGGTGTTCAACGTGCTGTCCGACGGCGTCATCACCCAGGAACAGGGCATTTATGTCGGCGCAGCGGTCGTGCTGCTCTATACGCTGTTCGGCGGCATGTGGTCGGTGGCACTCACCACACTGGTGCAGATGACCGTTATCGTCATCGGCCTGCTGTGGATATCGAAGCTGGTGGCCGACATGCCCGAAGTCAACGGCATCGCCCCGGTGATCGAACACGCTGCCGCTTCCGGAAAATTCGAATTCTGGCCGCCGCTGGAATGGGCCGCAGTGGTCACGTTTATCACCGGCTTCCTCACCATGGGCCTCGGCTCGATTCCCCAGCAGGACGTGTTCCAGCGCGCCAACTCCGGCAAAAACGAACGCATCGCGGTGTGGGGCACCGTGATTGGCGGCTCGCTGTATTTCATGTTTGCCGCCGTCCCGATTTATCTCACCTATTCCGCAACACTGGTCGACCCGGCCATGACCACGGCCCTGCTGACCGAGGATGCCCAACTGGTGCTGCCCACATTCATCAAAACTCACCTGCCGCTGTACGCGCAGATCGTTTTTTACGGGGCCCTGCTCTCGGTCATCATGTCCACCGCCTCCGGCACCCTGCT
>CAYGMS010000053.1:0-4879 GCA_964350905.1 uncultured Thiobacillus sp.
ATAGGTAGTGGCGCAATTCTAAAATACTGAGGACTTGTTCAGGGCTTCCCTAGGGAACCCCTGAACAAGTTGTCACCCCGGCGTTCGCCGGGGTGACGTTGTAGGCTTGTTCAACGTCTCCCTAGGTGGATGCCGCCACCGCAGCACTGACGATCGTCTGTGCCTCTTCCTGGATGCGGCGCAGGTGATCTGCACCGCGAAAGCTCTCCGCATAGATCTTGTAGATGTCTTCGGTGCCGGATGGACGCGCTGCAAACCAGCCGCTTTCCGCCACGACTTTCAAGCCGCCGATGGATGCACCATTTCCCGGTGCATGGGTGAGAATGGACTGGATTTTCTCGCCGGCCAGTTCTGCCGATAAAACCTGTTGGGGCGAAAGCTGGGCCAGCCTTTGTTTTTGCGCCGGGGTTGCCGGTGCCTCGACACGGTCGTAAACCGATTCACCCAATTCGCGCGTCAGCTCAAGGTAGCGCTCACCAGGATCGCGGCCCGTGCACGCGGTAATCTCTGCCGACAACAATGCCGGAATAAAGCCGTCCTTGTCCGTCGTCCAGACACTGCCATCCATCCTGACAAACGAGGCGCCCGCGCTCTCTTCCCCGCCAAAGCCGAGCGAGCCATCGTGCAGGCCATCGACAAACCACTTGAAGCCGACCGGCACCTCGACAAGCGTGCGGCCGAGTCTGGCTGCGACGCGATCGATCATCTGGCTGCTGACCACCGTCTTGCCCACCGCCGCATCCTTGCGCCATCCCGGTCGATGCTGGAACAGGTAGTCAATGGCGACCGCAAGATAATGGTTGGGCGGCAACAAGCCCGCGTTCCTGGTGACGATGCCATGCCGGTCATGGTCGGGGTCGCAGGCAAAGGCGATGTCGAATCGGTCCTTGAGACCGATCAGGCTCTGCATCGCGTAGGACGAGGAGGGGTCCATGCGAATCTGACCGTCCCAATCGACTGTCATGAAGCGGAAGGTCGGGTCGACGGCTGCGTTCACCACCGTGAGATTCAAGCCATAGCGCTCGGCAATCGCGCCCCAATAGTGAACGCCGGCGCCACCCAGTGGATCCACGCCCAAGCTGAGGTTCGCACCACGAATCGCATCCATGTCGAGGACGCTACCAAGATCATTGACGTAGGCATTGAGATAGTCATGTCGGTGCGTGGTCGCGGCGCGCCGGGCCTGCTCGAACATCATGCGTTTCACACCGTCGAGATCGTGTTCCAGCAGCGCATTGGCGCGAGCTTCGATCCAGCCCGTGATGTCCTTGTCCGCCGGCCCGCCATTGGGCGGGTTGTACTTGAAACCGCCGCTGTCGGGCGGATTGTGCGAAGGGGTGATGACAATGCCGTCTGCCGTCCCGGCAACCCGGCCGCGGTTGTAACAGAGGATGGCGTGGGAAATCGCCGGGGTCGGTGTGTATTCGTCCTTGTCCGCAAGCATGACCTCCACCCCGTTGGCCGCCAGCACTTCAAGCGCACTGGCATACGCCGGTTCCGACAGCGCGTGCGTGTCTATCCCAAGAAACAGCGGGCCATTGATGCCTTGCTGTGTGCGGTACTCGCAAATGGCCTGACTGATGGCGAGCACATGCCATTCGTTGAAGCTGTTGTCGAACGCGGAACCACGATGCCCCGAGGTGCCAAACGCGACCCGTTGCGCGGGTACCGAAGGGTCGGGCAGATTGCTGTAGTAGGCCGTGATGAGCCTGGGGACATTGACCAGCATGGCTGGCTGGGCGGGCTTTCCCGCTAAAGGGCTGGTATTCATTTTGTCTGAAAAATTCTTGTCAATTGAGAAGGTTGCTTAAGCGGGCGGGAAAGCCAGCGCCAATAAAAAAAACGTCAGTACCATCGTTCCGCTTACAAATCATATCCGGATCAGGCGCTTTCAATCACGGTGAAGTGTCCCTAGCATGTAGCATGTTCTATGTGCGATGGCGCACGTAACGTGGATGAACCCGTACTACGTTCAATATAGACCCGCATCACCAGCATGGCAGCCTGTATGCACGACGCGACCGATCCGGAAGAGTCTGTCACATGTTGCGGACAGACCACCCGCTTCAAAGCTACACCGTTGAGAAACGCCCGTTGAGCTGCAATTGAAGCAGCCGTTTGAGAGCCTGATTCCTCAAAATCACCTACATTGAACAGCTGTTAAACAGTTTGCGGTTTGAAACCCCCAAACCCGACTGGAATCCCCTCATTGCTGACACCCAATGTTCGGGCAAGGAGAATGTCATTACCATCAAAGAGTTCGGATTAATGGCACGCGCACGTAATGCGCTGCGTAACGACCACGATACTGAGTTGTTGCGTTCGGAGCTTTTCAGCATCGAACAGCTGAAGCGTCACGCGGTCACGCTGGCCGGACAACATAAAGTTGACCCACATGCGGGGCCGGATGGCCTGCTGCCACGGCTGGCAGACAATGAGCGTGTTTTGCTGGCGGCGTATGACGTCGTGACTACTGCCGCCGCCGCGCCAGAACAACGGGTCGTGGCAGCAGAGGCCTGGTTGCTCGACAACTTCTATCTCATCGAACAGCAAATCGCGCTGGCGCGGCGGCATCTGCCGCGTGGCTACAGCCGGCAGCTGCCGCGGCTGGCTGACGGTCCCTCGGCGGGTTTCCCCCGCATCTATGACCTCGCGCTGGAATTGATCTCGCACATGGATGGCCGTGTCGACAGCGACAATGCCACCCAATTCGTCGCCGCCTACCAGACTGCTGAACCTCTGAAACTGGGCGAACTGTGGGCTTTTCCGATCATGCTGCAGCTGGCGCTGCTGGAAAACCTGCGCCGCGTTGGCTTGCGCATTGCCCGTCGGCGCGAGGATATCGACGCCGCCACCACCTGGGCCGACCGCATGCTCGCGACGGCCGAGAGCGAACCCAAACAACTGATCCATTTGCTGGCCGAATTTGCCAGTGCCGATGTGCCGCTGACCGCGCCGTTTGTAGAGGAGTTTTACGCAAGACTCCAGGCGCAGGGGCCTGCCATGGCGTTCGTTCAAACCTGGGTCGAGCAAAAACTGCTCGATCAGGGCGTGACGGCAACACAGTTGTCGGAAGTGGACGGCCGCACGGCTGCGACCAATCAGATTTCCATTGCAAACAGCATCGGCAGCCTGCGTTTCATCGGCGCAACGAACTGGCGGAATTATGTCGAGTCGCTCAGCGTCGTCGAACAGACCTTGTGTGAAGACCCGGCAGGCATGTACGCCAGCCAGGATTTCGCCACGCGCGACCGCTACCGGCATGTCATCGAAGACCTGGCGCGGCGCAGCCCGCACAGTGAATCGGCGGTGGCACGCGAGGCTATTGTTCTCGCGCAGGCTGCGGCAGCGCAATCGGGCGCCCATGACCGCAGCGCGCATGTCGGTTACTACCTGATCGATCACGGACGTCCTGATCTGGAGCGCGTGGTCGGTTTCCGTTTGCCATGGAAATTGCGGGTCAACCGAGTGAGCCGGCGTTTCCGCCTGTTTCTTTACCTCAGCCCGATCTTTCTGCTCACGGCACTGACGACCGCGGGGGTGCTTTCCGTTTTCAATGAAGTCGAGTTGAGTGACTGGCGCATCTGGTTTTTTGCGCTCGCCAGCCTGATCAGTGTCTCGGCGCTGGCTGTCACGCTGGTGAACCAGCTGATTACGCTGATGCTGCCGCCACGTGCCTTGCCACGGCTGGATTTTTCGAAAGGCATTCCGGATAAGCACCGCACCATGGTGGTGGTTCCCACCTTGCTCAACCGGCCACACGATATTGATGATCTTCTCGAGGCCCTGGAGATCCGCTATCTCGGCAATCGTGATCCCAATCTGTTCTTTGCCCTGCTGACGGACTTCCGTGACGCACCCGAGCAAAATCTGCCCGACGATGATGCCTTGCTCGCGTATGCGCGCGCAGCGGTCCAGACGCTCAACGCGACCTACCACGAAGATCGCCCGGGCATCTTCTATCTGTTTCACCGGCCGCGGGAGTGGAATCCAACCGAACGGGTGTGGATGGGATACGAGCGCAAGCGCGGCAAGCTGGAGCAGTTCAATGCACGGCTCAGGGGCGGTGCGCAAACGGCCTTTTCGGAGATTGTCGGCGACACCTCCATTCTCGGCTCGATCCAGTACGTCATCACGCTGGATACCGATACGCAACTGCCACGCGACTCCGCTCGCACCCTGGTAGGCAACCTGGCACATCCGCTCAATCGGCCGGTATACGACGCCGACAAGGGCCGCATTGTCGAAGGCTACGCAATCCTGCAGCCTCGCGCTTCGATCAGCCTCACCAGTGCAGGCCAGTCACGCTTTGCCAAGCTGTTCGCGGGCGAGTCTGGCATCGATCCCTACACGCGCGAAGTCTCGGATGTCTACCAGGATATTTTCGGTGAAGGATCGTTCATCGGCAAAGGCATCTACGATGTGGATGCGTTTCGCCAGGCCGTCGATGGCCGCTTTCCGGAGAACCTCATTCTCAGTCACGACTTGCTGGAAAGCGGTTATGCCCGTTCGGCGCTGGTGACCGATGTCGACCTGATTGAAGAACATCCGGCCAGTTATGCCATCGAGGCCAGCCGGCGGCACCGCTGGATACGCGGTGACTGGCAGCTTGCCGGCTGGCTGCTTCCGCGCGTGCCTGGACCGACCGGGCCAAACGGATCGAAGCCGAAGCGCCAACCCAACCCGCTCAGCGCCTTGTCGGTGTGGAAGCTGTTCGACAACCTGCGACGCAGCCTGGTGTCACCGGCGCTGCTTGCCTTGCTGGCAGGGGGGTGGCTGTTCGGTCCGGGGTCGGCGTGGTTCTGGATACTGCTGGTTGTGGGCGTGGTGGTCCTCCCCGCCGTGCTGGGAATCGTGATTGATCTCATCCGCAAGCCTG
>CAYGMS010000053.1:4979-10720 GCA_964350905.1 uncultured Thiobacillus sp.
CCGCTGGTGGCCCCCGCCCCGGATTTGACCGGCGATCAACGCGCGTTCCTGCGGACGTCGGCCCGGCGAACCTGGCGTTTCTTCGCGGATTTCGTCGGCCCAGAGGACAACTGGCTGCCGCCCGACAACTTCCAGGAATATCCGGCGCCGGCCATCGCCTCGCGCACCTCGCCCACCAACATCGGCATGGCGCTGCTGTCTGACCTGGCCGCGCACGATTTCGGCTACCTGTCCGCCGGAGAATTCCTGCAGCGCGTTGAAAACACCCTGGCCGCGATGGAAAAACTGGAACGCTACCGCGGCCACTTCTACAACTGGTACGACACCCGCACGCTGCGACCGCTGCATCCGCAATATGTCTCCTCGGTAGACAGCGGCAACCTGGCCGGCTGCCTGCTTACCCTGCAGGCAGGCCTGACCGAACTGAAAGTTCAGCCCGTGTTGCCGGTCAATACGTTTCAGGGGCTGCACGACACCCTGCAGGTGCTTGCCGAACACCTGCCCTCTACGTCCGTCCCGGATCTTGCACACAAAATCAAGCTTCTACAGGACGCGCTACGCCCCCTCACCGTAAACGGGCCACCCCCGACACTGGCTGCCGCCGAAGGCTTGCTCGATGAAATCCACCGGACGGCCGGTGGGCTGGTTGCATGGCTGCCCGCTGATACCGATATCGATGGTGAACTCTATTACTGGGCGCAGGCATTCGACCAGCAAGCCCGCGCACTTCGGGATGAGCTTGAATTCCTGGTGCCCGAGCCGCAGCACTTTGGCACCGTCCCGACCCTGATGGAACTGGTCAGCGCAAGCATTGCCAGCCACAAGGCGGGGACGACCGACGCCCGCTTCAAGGGCGCGCTGGAACGACTCAAGATTATCAATGCGTTAGTGGATCGTTGCCGCGAACTGGCGGTGATGGATTTTGAGTTTCTCTACGATACATCGTGCGGCTTGCTGGCCATCGGCTACGACGTCAGCGAACGCCGCCGCGACCCGTCCTGCTACGACCTGCTGGCATCCGAAGCGCGCCTGGCCAGTTTTCTGCTCATCGCACAGGGCCAGGTGCCGCAAAAACACTGGTTCTCGCTCGGCCGTCTGCTGACCAGCCATGGCGGCGCGGTGAGCCTAATTTCGTGGAGCGGCTCGATGTTCGAGTACCTCATGCCGCAACTGATCATGCCGAGTTACGCGAACACCTTGCTGGAACAGACCTGCAAGGCTGCAGTGTCGCGCCAGATCGAATACGGCCAGCAACGTGCGATTCCATGGGGTATTTCCGAATCCTGCTATAACGCCACCGACATCCACCAGGTCTATCAATATCGGGCATTTGGCGTGCCCGGGCTGGGCTTCAAGCGCGGGCTGGGAGACGACCTGGTCATCGCGCCCTACGCCAGCGCGCTGGCGCTGACGGTAATGCCGCAGGACGCGTGTCGCAACCTGCAGACGCTCGCCAGCAACGGTTTCCTCGGTGGCTATGGGTTCTACGAGGCGATCGACTACACCCCGTCGCGGGTGCCGCGAGGCAAGCCTCACGCCATCGTGCAAGCATTCATGGCGCATCACCAGGGCATGAGTCTGCTCGCCTTTGCGCACGTATTGCTCAACCAGCCGATGCAGCGCCGATTCATGTCCGACCCGCTTGCACAGGCGACACAATTATTGCTGCAGGAGCGTATACCGAAGCAGGGTGCGACCTTGCGCCCGCACGCGGCTGAAGTCAGCGCCGCCGCGCACCCCGCCGAAGAGGCGGGCGCGAACATGCGCGTATTTACCGACCCGAACACGCTGCTCCCCGAGGTTCACCTGCTGTCCAACGGCAGCTACCACGTCATGGTGACCCATGCAGGCGGCGGCTACAGCCGCTGGCGCGACCTGGCCGTCACCCGCTGGCGCGAGGACGCCACCGCCGATGACCGGGGCACCTTCATCTACCTGCGCGACCGCGACAGCGGGCACTATTGGTCGACGGCATATCAACCGACCCTGCAGAAAGCCGATCACTACGAAGCAATCTTCGTGCAGGCGCGTGCCGAATACCGGCGACTTGACCAGGCGATCGATACACACACCGAGATCACCGTGTCCCCGGAAAACGACGTCGAAATCCGCCGCGTCACCCTCACCAACCAGTCGTCACACACCCGTCACATCGAGGTGACGAGTTACGCGGAGGTCGTGCTGGCACCGTTGAATGCCGATCTGGCGCATCGCGCTTTCAGCAACCTGTTCGTGCAAACCGAAATCCTGCCCGAGCGGCAGGCGATCCTTTGCACCCGGCGTCCGCGCACCCCGGGCGAGCAGGTGCCGTGGATGTTTCATCTGCTGGCAGCCCCCGGTGCGGTAGCCGACGAGCCGTCTTACGAAACCGACCGCGCCCAATTCATCGGCCGTGGCCGCAGCGCGGCCAACCCGCTGGTGCTGGACGACGACGACAGCCCGCCTGCCCTGTCGAACACGGAGGGTCCCGTGCTCGATCCCATCGTGGCGATCCGCCGCACCCTGACCCTGTCACCCGACGAGTCGGCCACCGTGCAGATCATCTCCGGGGTCGCGGACACGCGCGAGGCCGCGCTGGCCCTGCTGGATGAATACTGCGACCGCCACTTCGTCGAGCGTGCGTTCGAGATGGCCTGGTTCCAGAGCCAGGAAGTGCTGCGCCACCTCAGCATCACCGAGGCCGATGCCCAGATCTATGGCCGTCTGGCCAGCTCCGTCATTCACGGCAATGCCTTGCGCCGGGCGGCGCCCAGCGTCATTGCCCGCAACCAGCTGGGGCAATCCGGGCTGTGGCGTTTTGCCATCTCGGGCGATCTGCCGATCGTCCTGCTACGTATTGGCGACCTGAATCAGATCGACTTGGTCAAGCAGGCGCTGCAGGCGCATGCCTATTGGCGAATGAAAGGCCTGGCTTCCGACCTGGTGATCGTGAACGAGGATTTCTCGGGCTACCGGGCGGTGCTGCACGACCAGATCATGGGGCTGCTCAATGCCGGCCCCGATGCGCAAATCATCGACAAACCGGGTGGTGTGTTTGTCAGACGTGCAGAGGAGCTTTCCGAGGATGAGCGTGTCCTGCTCCAGACAGTCGCCCGGATTGTGTTCAGCGATACGGCCGAGACACTGATCGAGCCACGGGAACGCCGCGTATCGGCAGGGCGTGTATCGGACCTTCTGGAACCCAGACTGCAGCCGTCCGCTGTACCGGTCAATCCGCTGTTGCCGCGCGAACGTATTTTTTGCAATGGCCTGGGTGGCTTCACGCCCGATGGGCGCGAATATGTCATCACCCTCGAACCCGGGCAAAACACGCCGGCACCGTGGGCCAATGTCATCGCCAGCCCGCACATTGGCACTGTCGTCAGCGAAGGCGGGAGCGCGTATACCTGGGTGGAAAACGCACACGAGTTCCGGCTCACCCCCTGGCACAATGATCCGCTCTCCGACAGCAGCGGCGAAGCGCTTTACATCCGCGATGAGGAAACCGGTGCGTTCTGGTCGCCGACGCCATTGCCTGCCCGTGGCCAGACCGGGTATGTGTGCCGGCACGGGTTTGGCTACAGCGCGTTCGAGCATTATGAAGCCGGCATCGTCTCGGAAATGTTTACCTATGTCGCCATGGATGCGCCAGTCAAGTTCGTGGTGGTCAAGCTGCGCAACCAGTCGAAGCACGCGCGCAGCCTGTCGCTGACCGGGTTTTGGGAGCTGGTGCTGGGCGAGTGGCGACATGCCAACCTGATGCACATCGTGACCGAAACGGATCCGCACACCGGGGCGCTGTTTGCCCGCAATGCCTATGGTCGCGAATGCGCCAATCGGGTGGTGTTTGCCCAGGTCAACGAGCGTGAGCGCTCGTTGAGCGGAAACCGCACCGAGTTCATCGGTCGCAACGGTTCGCTCGCCAACCCGGCGGCGATGCACCGCAAGCGTCTGTCGGGCAGGACCGGGGCGGGCCTGGATCCGTGCGCCGCGATCCAGGCCCGGATCGAACTGGCCGCCGGCCAAACGCGCGAGATCGTGTTCACTTTCGGCGCGGCCCGCAACGCTGACGAAGCGCGACATTTCATCCAGCAATTCGGCGGACGCGCGGGCGCGCGGCAGGCACTGGAAGCCGTGTGGGAATACTGGAACCACACCCTGGGCGCGGTGCAGGTGAAAACACCCGACCCTGCGCTGGACGTGCTGGCCAACGGTTGGCTGGTTTATCAAACCATCTCTTCCAGGCTGTGGGGCCGCAGTGGCTATTACCAGTCCGGTGGTGCCTACGGTTTTCGCGATCAATTGCAGGACACCATGGCACTGATCCATGCGACCCCCTGGCTCGCCCGCGAGCAGTTGATCCGGTGTGCCGAGCGCCAGTTTCTCAAGGGCGACGTGCAACACTGGTGGCATCCACCCAGCGGACAGGGTGTACGCACCCATTTCTCCGATGACTACTTGTGGCTGCCGTATGCAACCTGTCGCTATGTGCTGGCGACCGGCGATACCGGCGTACTCGACAAGTCCATACATTTTCTCGAGGGTCGTGAACTGAATCCGGAAGAGGAGGCTTATTACGACCAGCCGCAACGTTCGACCGAAGCAGCAAGCCTCTATGAACATTGCGTGCGCGCCATCAAACATGGGCTACGTTTTGGCGAGCATCATTTGCCGCTGATGGGCAGTGGCGACTGGAACGATGGCATGAACCTCGTCGGTCGTGATGGCAAGGGCGAGAGCGTCTGGCTGGCGTGGTTTCTGTATGACAACCTGCAACAGTTTGCGCGCCTGGCGCATAGCCGGGACGACACTGCCTTTGCCGAAATGTGCACCAACCAGGCATCTCTGTTGCTCAGTAACATTGAGGCCCAGGCCTGGGATGGCGGCTGGTATCGGCGCGCCTACTTCGATGACGGCACCCCCCTGGGTTCGTCCAGCAACGAAGAATGCCAGATCGATTCGATCAGCCAGAGCTGGGCCATCATTTCAGGTGGTGGCGACTCCGACCGCGCCAGTCAGGCGATGGAAGCAGTTAACACACACCTGGTAAGGCGCGACACGCAGATCATCCAGCTGCTCGATCCGCCCTTCGATACATCAGACCTGGAGCCCGGTTATATCAAGGGTTACGTACCCGGCGTACGCGAGAACGGCGGCCAGTATACCCATGCCGCCATCTGGGCCACCACGGCGTTCGCCATGATGGGAGACCGGGAGCGTGCGTGGGAATTGTTCGGCATGCTTAATCCCATCAACCACGGTAGCCAGCCTTCGGAGATCGAGCGCTACAAGGTCGAACCGTATGTCATGTGCGCAGACATTTACGCAGTGCCGCCACACACAGGCCGCGGCGGCTGGACCTGGTACACCGGAGCCGCAGGCTGGATGTACCGGCTGACCGCGGAAACCCTGTTGGGCCTGAATCTGGAAGGCGATTATTTGCGCATTGCGCCGTGTATCCCGACCGATTGGGAGTCATACAAAATCCGATACCGCTTTCGCGACACCTTCTATCACATCACGATCAGGCGCGTCGGGGAAACGCCGCAGCATGTAACCCGCGTCACACTGGATGGTGTCGTGGTCAGCGACGCCGGCATCAAAGCGAAAGGAAAGCCGCAAGGCATGATCCCCCTGGTGGACGACCGCAGGGATCACCACGTCAAGGTGGAGTTGAGCTAACGGTATATGGAACGCATGGGGCTGTACGCGAAGCGATAGCTGCCAGGGAAGTGATGAACAAGTTCACAACGTCATTCCGG
>CAYGMS010000054.1:0-10685 GCA_964350905.1 uncultured Thiobacillus sp.
GCGTTGCACCAGCGCACAATCTGCTGCTGCAGCATGGTCTTGCCGGCGCCGAACGGGCCGGGAATCGCTGCCTTGCCGCCTTTCAGCAGCGGATAGAAGGTATCAAGGATGCGTTGCCCGGTGATCAGCGGAACCACGGCATGGTCGCGTTGTGTGTAGGGGCGCGGCGTGCGCACCGGCCAGCGCTGGAACAGATGCAGTTTTTCGATGCGGCCGTCGGCCAGCCTGACCCGGCCAATGACCTCTTCCACCGTGTGATCGCCTTCCGGTGCCAGTTCCAGCAATTCACCGTGGATTAGCGGTGGCGTCAGGATGCGGTGCTGGATGGATTCGGTTTCCTGCACCGTGCCCAGCACATCGCCGCCAGCAAGGGTCGAACCCGCACGCCGCTCCGGGTTGGGCACAAAGTGCCAGCGTGTGTCGCGCGGCAGCGCAGGCACCGACACCCCACGCGCGATGCGGTCGCCGCTCTGCTCACGCACCGCCTGCAGCGGGCGCTGCACCCCGTCGAAAATGGCGCCGAGCAAGCCGGGACCGAGTTCCACCGACAATGGCCAGCCCAGGCCTTCCGCCTCTTCGCCGGGACAAAGACCGGCGCTGTCTTCGTACAACTGCGCCAGCGCGGTGTCGCCATCGCGGCCGATCACCTCGCCAATCAGGCCTATACGACCGACCCGCACCTGCTCGCCAATCACGGTTTGCGGCAGTTCGAGTTTGACCAGCGGGCCGTTGATTTCGAGGATTTTTCCCATTGCTTGCCGTTTCCAGAGTTAAGCGTGAGCCAGAGTGCCGAGGTCGCCGGCAAACAGGCGTTCCATCGCCACGCGCGCCAGTTCATCGGCCAGACGCGCCTGCCGGGCCTCAAAGGTTTGATCCAGTTGCACGCGGTTGTTGGCGAGGCGCACGCGCAAGCCGCCTTCACTGGGATGGCCGTGACTGGTGAGCGTGACCGTGCGACCTGGCGCGGCACGCGCGGTTATCGCCGCCCACGCCGAAGCCAGCCGCTTCTCGTCCCCGGGGCGGACTTCGGCCACCAGGTCGCCCGCTGGCAAGATTTGTGCCGCTGCCGCCAGCCAGGCTTCGAGCACGGCCAGGTAGCGCACGTCATCGCTCACCAGTTTCTGAAACGCTGTTTTCATTTCGGACAGGGCGGCTTCAGTGAGCGCCCAGCGCAAGCGGTCGAGTTCAGCAGCCGACCGGGTTTCAGCCGCCTGGATTTGTCGCCGCACCCGGCGCTCGGCCTCGACCTTGGCCAGCAGAACTTCCCGTTCGCCGGCCAGCTTCAGTTTTTTCGTTGACTCGGACTGGATGCGCTCACATGCCGATGCTGCATTTTGACGATGCTCACGTGCCTGCGTCTCGGCCTGCTGGACGAGTGCCTGTTCGAGCTGCACAACCTGAGTATCAGATTCCATTTATTATTTAATAATCAATATAATAAGACTTAATTATAAACATCAACTTTAATAGCAAATTGAGAAATCACTTTAATGCTTCCTGCCCCAGCACGGCGCGCACCACCTCGTCCACGGCGGGGGCGTAATCATGCGGCGCGGGTAGCGGCGGCAGTTCGGTAATGACGATGCGACCGCCTTCGTTGCGCAGGCGGTTAAGCCAGGGCCCGCCCGCATGCGCCAGATGGGTTTCCAGCAACACCAGGGCTTCGTCACCATCCCTGACCAGTTGGGCCAGCACCGTTTCGACCGTATCCGAGTCCGCGTCGGGATGCGCTTCGGCACCGATCAGGCGAAAGCCCTGCACCAGTCCGGCACTGCCCAGCACCACCAGGCGCGCACTACCGATCGGGCCGGGTGTTTCATCCATGGCCGGGCTGCCTCAAAGTTTGCCAAGCATCAGGATGGACATGACCAGGCCGTAAATCGCGATCCCTTCGGCCAGGCCCATGTAGATCAGCGTACGGCCAAACATTTCGGGTTTCTCGGTGATCACGGCCAGCGCGGCGGAGCCGATGGGCCCCAGCGCGATGGCAGCGCCGATGGCGGCAAGCCCCGTGGGCAGTCCGATCCCCAACAAGGCCAGCCCCTTGCCAAGCGTGATCTCGGCGACGGCTCCCGCCACCGGTTCGGCCGCCATGACTTCCTGCACGCCAAGCAGCATGACCCCGGCCAATCCCAGACCAAACAGCACCAGATTGGCCAGCACGCCGCCCTTGAGCCAGCTACTCGGGCATGACACCGGCTTCAACGTCAGCCAGATACCCGCGCCCAGGGTTGCCATTACCGGCAAGGCCATCAATACGATCAAACCCGTCATGTTGTCTCCCATAAAAATCAGACTCCAGCCCTGGCCTGCTCCGGCACCAGCCGCAGCGGCATGAATTCCCTGCCATCCCCACTATAAAAACGCGAGAAACCTTCGTAGTACATCAGACGCAACGCCTGGATGGCGACGATCGCCCCTTCCAGCACGATGATAATGATATTGCCCAGTATCAGGGTGAACCCGTGACCCGCCGCGTCGAGGCCGTTCGCCAGCGTGAATACCGCCAGCGCCAGCGCCACGTGGTTAAGGCTGAAAGCGGCCACGCGCATGAATGACAGGGTGTTAGAAAACAGGCTGGTCGCCGTTTCCAGGGTTTCAATCAGCGTAACGAGCACCCGTTCACCCAGGCCGGCCCGGGTGGAGTGGAACTTGAACGCCGCCACCATCACGGCCCCCATGCCCGCCAGCGCCCAGGCGGGCCGGGCCACATCCATCATCCCGCCCAGGCTCGCCAGCAGGCCGATTGCGCCAAGATAGAACAGCAGTCCGGCCAGGCCGGTGGAATCGAACAAGGCTTCGCCGATCCGTCCAGCCACCCATTTGTTGCGTGCGCTGACCAGTAGCGTGAAGCCGATGAACCCGGCGCCGAACCCGACTGCCACCATCAGCATCTGCAGCGGGTCGTGCAGCGGCGACAGCCACAGCGGCTGCAAGATATCCTCGTATCCAAAGATGCTGCCGTACAGCAGGCCGAAGCCCATCGACACGGCACCGGCTGTCATGCCGACCCAGGCCATGCGCCCCAGCCGTCGATACAAGCCGGCCGCCAGCAGCAGAATGACTGCGCCATGACCGACATCGCCGAACATCGCGCCAAACAGCAGCAAATAGGTGAAGGCGAAAGGCAGCGCCGGGTCGAATTCGCCATAACGCGGCACGCCATAATTTTTCACCAGCGGCACGAAAGGCATCAACCAGACGGGGTAGCGCACCAGCGAGGGGACGTCGGTGACCTCGTTGGCTGCAGGCGCACGCGCGTCCAGCCAGTAACGTCCGTGAAATCGCGCTTCCAGCGCTGCATGCAAATGGTCCAGCTGGCGTCTGGGAACCCAGCCCGACAAGGCGGCCAGCCCGCCTTTGCCGCGCACGCCGGCCAGGGCTGCCTCGGCCAGCGGGCGGGCCAATGCCAGGCGCAGGCGCGCTTCGTGCAAACGCGGCCCAAAGCGTTGTCGCAGTTCATCCATGAGTTGGCATTCCACACCTGACTGCTTGTCCAGTTGCGCACGTTCGGCTTGCAGCCAGGCACGTGCTTCCTCGGGCCGGGTGCGCAACTCTTCCGGTATCGGCAATTCACGCCAGCCAGCCTGGACCAGCAAACCGCGCGCTTCAGCCTGACGCGCCCGTGGACCGGCAATCACCGTGAAAACCTGATCGCCCACCTGGTCGAAACGGGAGACCAGATGACCGGTCATCGACAAGGCCTCGGTCAGCCGCTTGATTCCGGCTACCGGCAGGCTGCCGATGTTGACTGCCAGCAGGCTGTCCGTGCGAAACAGCTGCGCCAGATCCACGTTCAGATGTTCGAGTTTGGCGAGCGTGTCTTCCAGCGCATCGAGATGGTCGCGCGCGTCCACGGTCTGTACACCGCTTTCGTGGCATGACAAACAGGCAGTCCAGACTTCCTTCAGCCAGCGGTTCAATTCCTGTAAATCAGCCAGCGTGGGAGCCGCGGCATCGGCGGGCACCTGCAGCAGCCCGGTGTCGCCGCATTGCTGCAACAGCTTGGACAGGCGCGACTCGGCTTCGAGCCAGGCTTCGCGATAGGCGGCAGCAGGCGATTCGGCGAGGGCGTCCGGCGTATAAGGCGCTGGACTGAACACACCGAACCGGGCCAGCGCCAACGCGGCATCCTGGGCTTCGGATGCCAGCATCATCAGCTGAATCTTCAGCAGTGGCTCGGCGCGCAGCATCAGTTCACCTCGGCCGGGTTGCGCCGCATCGCCGTCCGGATAGCGGTGGCGGCAAGACCGAGATGACGGCCGCGCAAAACAGCACGGATGGCCCGCAGGTCACGTTCACGCAAGATCAGATAGGCAAAGGCACGGGCAATATCGGGGGCATCGGCGCGTAACACCCGCAATGCCTGTTCGGCAGCGACATGTTCCATGCGCGCAAACACGCCGGGAATGTCGGTCAGCCCGGACAGACGTTCTTTCCAGGGCGAGGGTAACGCGGCCAGGACCGCTTCCAGGCTTTCGAGCGCGGCCAGTTCCTGCAACCGTGAACCGGACAAGCTGTAGTGTGACCCGACCAGCAGGTAATACACCTGTGCTGGTGGCAGCTGGTAGTTGAAGCGGTAGCGTAGCAGCCAGACCAGGTTGATGCGGTCGATATGATTCGCCATCAACTGCTGGAATGGCGCACCGGCCGTTTTCTCCAGAAGCCGGGCACGCTGCGTGAGGCCATCGTAATACGCGCGATCCAGTGCCGCGTCCAGGTTGAATGGATCATGGCTTTGTTCAAAGGCACGCCGGGCATGGCGCACGATACTTGCATAGGGACCGGTTTCCAGTCGACGCAGCAATTCGCCAACATCCTCGGCATGGGCCAGATCCTGATTGTCCAGCCGTCCAAACGCACCCATCGGCGTCAGCCGGGCCAACACGACAGCGGGCCGCTCATCGTCCATCTTGCTGCGCAGCAGCGTCTTGACATTGGACATTTCGAAACGCGCAGTCCAGAACGTCAGAAATGCGCGTGCGTCACTGGACAGCGGGCGAATCAGCACCCGGGTCTCATCCAGTATTTGCGTGATGATGCGTTGCTCCAGCGAGCGAAACGCGTGCGTCTGGCCGACCAGGCGATCCCCGTTCGGTGCCAGTTGACCCAGACCACGCTGAGCCAGCGTAACGGCCAGGGCATCATCCGTCGCACCCACCAGATTGTCGAGCGCAGCGTCCGGCCAGAGGCGGCGGGAATACAGGCTGACACGAGTATTGAGATAAACAGACATGGCGGTTGGTCAGGCAGCAAATCCGATGGCTATCCCCTGCCCTGTATTTCCCGTCAGGGGGGTGTCAAACAGTTGGGTCCAGCAACAGGGCCAGCGCCGCCTCCACGGCCTCGGGCTCATGCCGGGACGCCAGCTCACGCAGGGTGCGCTGACGTTCGCCGACCTTGCGTGACAGTTCGGCCACTGCCTGTTCGGCACGTCCCTGCGCCTCGCTCATGAAGGGTGCCCGCAACTCGGAGCGGTCAGCTTCGAAGCGCGCTTCGGCTTTACGCGCTGCGGCCAGCGCGTCGTCTATCAGGTGCTGGCCTTCCTGCTGAGCGCTGTCTATCACTGCCTGGGCGCGCGCCTCGGCCTCCAGCAGGCGATGCAGGGGATCGGTCATTTATGCTCCGGTGTCCGTTCAGGTGGGTGAGTCACGGGACTGACACCACAGGTCAACTGCCCAGCACCAGCGCCAACCCTGTCGCTGCGATGCCCACCCCGGCCACCCGCATCGCATGGCGACCGATCAGGCTGCCGGCAATGCCCACACCATGCAGCGCTGCCGTGGCCAGCGTTAAACCCAGGACATACAGCATGGACGACCCGGCCTGCGGCATTTCCAATCCGTGAGCGGTGCCGTGAAAAAGCGCAAAAATACTGACCAGCGCCATGCCCGCGAACATCGAAGCATGACGCTGTGTTGCGATCAGCAGACCCAGCACCAGCACCGACAGGGCAATGCCCGATTCAACCTGCGGCACGATCCAGCCCGAACCCGCCAGCACCACGCCCACGCCCATTGCACCGACAAAGGCAGCAGGCACGGCCCAACGTACCCGCCCGCCCTGCTGCACAGCCCACAGGCCCACCGCCACCATGGCGAGCACGTGATCCAGCCCCATAAAGGGATGCGCCAGTCCACCGATCAAACCGGACGCGGTATGGTCGCCCGTGTGCGCAGATGCGGTTCCTGCAAACAGGGACAGGGCTGCCAACAAGAAAAAATTCATCCGTTTCATTCCATGCTCTCCAGATTTGATTGTCATCGGCTCTATTTGATCTTGACCTGCACCAGTTCCTCACCATCCGGATCGGTCACATGCACGGCACAGGCAATGCAGGGATCGAACGAGTGGATGGTGCGCAGGATCTCGATCGGCTGTTTCGGATCGTGCATCACGTGGTTGTCCTGCAAGGCTGCCTCATAGGCGCCAGGCTGGCCTTTGCTGTCGCGCGGGCCGGCGTTCCAGGTGCTGGGTACCACGGCCTGGTAGTTGCTGATCTTGGCGTCGTCAATGACGACCCAGTGACTCAAACCGCCACGCGAGGCTTCCATCAGGCCCACGCCCTGCATGTGTTTGGGCCAGGTGGACGGGTCCCAGTACTGGTCGTTGAACGTCCGGACATCGCCTGCCTTGATGTTGGCGATGAGTTGGTCGTACCAGCCCTGCATGGCATCGGCCAGGATTTTTGATTCCAGCGTGCGCGCGGCGGTGCGACCCAGGGTCGAGAACAGCGCTTCCACCGGCACATTCAGTGTCTTCAGCGTATAGCCCACCAGTTCCTTAGCCTGGGCATTGCCGCTGGCGTAGAGCATCAATACGCGGGCAAGCGGCCCCGTTTCCATGGATTTGCCCTGCCAGCGCGGCGATTTCATCCAGGAATATTTCTTGTCCACGTCCAGGTGTTCATAGGGTGGTTTCGGCCCGGTGTAATCAAGCTCGGTCTCGCCCTTGAACGGGTGCAGGCCCTGTCCGTCGCCCTGGCTGTATTTGTACCAGGAATGGCTGACGAACTCCTGGATCTCGGTGTCGGCATCGAGGTCGATCGGGTGAATCGTGGACAGATCGCGATTCAGAATGACGCCGCGCGGGATGAGATAGGAATCCGTATCCCAGAAACCTTTCGACGGCAGATCGCCAAACGACAGGAAATTGCCGAGGCCCTCGCCGCGTGTGGTCCAGTCCTTGTAGTACCCGGCGATGGCAAGCGTATCCGGCACATAGACCTGATCGACAAAGTCACGCATCTGCTTGATCACGTTCTGGACCGTCTGCAGGCCTGCCATGTTGAGCGCAGTGGCAGACTGTCCGCCGCGATAGTGCGGGCCTTTGCCCTTGCCGTCACCGGACTGGATGGAAATGGCCGACGGCACGCCGCCCACCACCAGGTTGGGGTGCGGGTTCTTGCCGCCGAAGATGGTGTGCAGCTTGACGACTTCACGCTGCCAGGCGAGCGCATCGAGATAGTGCGCCAGCGCCATCAAATTGGCTTCCGGCGGCAATTTGTAGGCCGGGTGTCCCCAGTAGGCGTTGGAAAAAATACCCAGCTGGCCCTGCTCGACGAAGGTTTTCACCTTCTTCTGCACATCGGCAAAATAGCCCGGTGAAGACCTGGGATAGTTGGAAAGCGATTGCGCCAGCGCCGAGGTAGCCTTGGGATCAGCCTTCAGCGCCGACACCACATCGACCCAGTCGAGCGCATGCAGATGGTAGAAGTGCATGACGTGGTCGTGCACTATCTGCGCTGCAATCATCAGGTTGCGGATCAGTTCCGCATTCTGCGGAATGCTGTAGCTGGGAATGGCGCGATGCAGCGCATCTTCCACCGAGCGCACCGAAGCAATGCCGTGCACCAGGGTGCAGACGCCGCAGATACGCTGGGCGAACGCCCAGGCATCACGCGGATCGCGGCCGCGCAGGATGATCTCGATGCCGCGGACCATGGTGCCGGCGGAGTAGGCACTGGTGATCCTGCCGCTGGCATCCGTTTCCGCCTCGATGCGCAGATGGCCCTCGATGCGGGTGATGGGGTCAACGACGATGCGCTGTGCTGTGGTCATGAATGAAACTCCTTACGACTTGATTGCCGCTTGCGGCGCTTGATCCGGGATATGTTCGGCGATCATTTCGGTCAGCCCGACCACCGGGATATCCATCTGGTAGTGCTCCAACCCTTCTTCCAGCACGATGCGGCAGTTGGCGCAGGCCGTTACCACCCGATCGGGTTTGACTGCTTCGAACTGGAATTTCTTCTTCTTGAAGGCTTCGAGCCGCAGTTCCTCGCCTTCCTCGATGGCCGAGGCGCCGCCGCCGCCGCCGCAGCACCAGTTCATGTAGCCGGCATCCGGCATCTCGACGAAATTCTCGGCCACCTGGTTCATCAGATTACGCTGCTGCTGGATCACGCCACCGCGCCGCGCCAACTGGCAGGGGTCGTGGAAGGTCAGCTTGTCGGTCTCGAAGCCTTCCGTCTTGAGCAGGCCCTGCTGCTGGAATTCACCCAGCACCTCGATGATGTGCTTGACCTCGAAACTGAACGGCCGCCCGATCAGATTGGCGCCGTCCCAGCGCAGCGCGGTGTAGGCATGGCCGCATTCCGGGCTGATCACGGTTTTGACCTTGAGCTTTTCCGCGCCCTCGACGATGCGCGAAACGATCACTCTCGCCAGATCCGAGTTGCCGATCTGGATGCCGGCGTTGGTAGCTTCAAATGCAGTCGAGCACAGCGTCCAGGTCTTGCCGGCCTGGTGCATGATCTTGGCGACCGCAGCCAGGTATTCCGGAAAGTTCATGATCTCCATCGACGACAGCATCACCATGTACTCGGCGCCTTCTGCGTCGAGCGGAATCGGCAGGCCGTAGTCCGCCTCCACGTGCTTCATCTGTGCCTGCACGGCAGGCAGCTTGACGTTCATCGGACTGCCGACCGTGATGGTGCGATTGACCGCGCCCTTGATGCCTTCCGGCGCGTGGCCGGACGCGGACATGCCCTCGCGGAACTTGCGCACCATGTAGACGATGTCGTTGCCGACCGGACAGACAGCGGAACAGCGGCCGCACAGCGTGCAGCTGTTGTAGACCAGTTCCTGCCATTCATCGAGTTCGTCATCGGTGACCGGTTTGGACAGGCCAACCATTTTCTTCAGACGCCCGAGCAGCGTGTATTCCTGCTCGTAGATGCGGCGCAACGGCTCCAGCTTGTGGATCGGCGTGTATTTGGGGTCACCGGTTTCCGTATAGAACAGGCAGGCTTCGGCACAGAGGCCACAATGCACGCAACTATTGAAATAACTGGCGATGGGCGCGTCGATGACTTCCTTGAGAACGCGGATGCCTTTTTCGAGTGATGCACTCATACCGCTTCCTCCTTGAATAGTTCAATCATTCCGAGGCTATCGCGTCGGGCGCTGCCGGTATTCGCGGCCGTTCGCATCCCCACTGCGTGGGGGCGCCCCGGAACGGAGGACGAGGGACCCGCGTAGCGGGATCGGCCAGTGAAGGGGATGCCGACGACCTTGCCAAGTGCGCCGCATCCCGCTTCAGGGTCACATCCCCACTGCGTGGGGCCCCTGCTCCGCCTTACGCGGTCGTCCTGCTCCCTGCTCATACCGGCACTCCTTTGTGTCCGTTAACTTTACCGTTGTACCAGCGCGAGCCGAACAGCGTGAAGGCATGGAACAACTTGGTGAAGGGCAACACCACCAGCAGGATCTCCACACTCAGGATATGGATCGCCAGCATCAGGGTGTACGGCAGCAGCAGATGCTGCACCGCCATCCAGCCGGTCAGCACCGGCAGAAAGGTCACCACCCAGGTGAACCAGTCCTCGAAGGTGCTGAGAAAGCGCTTGACCGGCTTGTTGATGCGGTCAACCAGAATCACCACCATCGCAGCCATCGTCACCACTGCAGCCAGATCCACGAACTGTGAAGGCAGTCCCGGCCAGGACAAGCCGGTGAGGTTCGTGATCAGGATAATGTGCGGCACAAATCCGAACACAACGATGGCCAGCCCGATGTGGAAAACAAATCCACCGATATAACTCACCGGCGAAAGCTTCAGCATGCCGGGCGGCGGCAACGAACGCCGGAACACGGTATACAAGCCGGATGCGCCGGACGTATGCCTGGGCGCGGACAAATCCGGCTTGCGGCCCAGCGAATAAATCTCGAACAATCGCCACAGTACGCCCAGCAGAAAAATGCCGACGGCGATATCAAGGCCCGGTCCCCGAACCCAGGTCAGAAATTGCAGATCAGTCATCATCATTTCTCCAGATCAGCCAGGCCGGTCGTTTCGTGGGCCGATTTGGCGGCACCCTTTTTGGCGCGGTTGGCCACGCTGATACCCACGCCCACAGCCGCTCCCGCCACCGAGGCTGCGCCTGCAATCTTGAGCGGGTCGGCCGGCATCGACAACGCCTTGTAGAACCCACCGGCATCCCAGAAATCCGGCTCGGAGCAACCGATGCAGCCGTGTCCGGACTCCACCGGCCAGGAGGTTCCGCCGTTCCATTTCTCGGTGGCGCACGCGTTGTAGGTCACCGGCCCCTTGCAACCGAGTTCGAACAGACACCAGCCCCGACGCGCGCCTTCGTCGTCAAAAGTCTTGGCGAATTTGCCCTGATCGTAGAACGGGCGGCGGTAGCAGCGATCATGAATCGTTTCACCGTAGAAAGCCTTGGG
>CAYGMS010000055.1:0-10653 GCA_964350905.1 uncultured Thiobacillus sp.
CCGTGCCCGGCATTCACGGTGAGGCCGATGCTGCGGCCATAGGCCACGGCCTTGCGGATGCGCTCGAACTCCACCACGCGCGCGGCATCGGTAAGCGCATCGGCATACGCGCCGGTGTGGATCTCGACCACGGGTGCACCGACTGCGCGCGCCGCATCAAGCTGCAGCGGGTCGGCATCAATGAACAATGACACCCGGATACCGGCCCCCGCCAGCCGCGCACATGCCGATTGAATTTTGGCTTGCTGACCGGCCACATCAAGCCCGCCCTCGGTGGTGAGTTCTTCACGCTTTTCCGGGACCAGACACACATCCTGGGGCTGCGTGGCACAGGCAATGCCCAGCATTTCGTCGGTGACGGCCATTTCCAGGTTCATCTTGGTTTTGAGCGCCTGGCGCAGGATCGCGACATCGGCATCCTGGATGTGGCGGCGGTCTTCTCGCAAGTGCAGGGTGATCGAGTCGGCGCCGGCAGTCTCCGCCATCAAAGCAGCCTCGACCGGGCTGGGATAGCGTGTCTTGCGCGCCTGGCGCAGGGTGGCAATGTGGTCGATGTTGACGCCGAGAAAGATGCTCATAGGTTTAGTTCGGTGAGGTCGCGCAATAGCTGGCGAGTATAAAGCGGCTTGCCGCCCAGCGTGTGGTTGATCAGGGTGCGCATCAGCGCCTTGGCCTCGGTCAGCGTGACCTGGCGCTCGAATTGATCTGCCGCCAGATCGATCAGCGTCTGGCCCGATACCGGACAACCCGGCTGGCCAGATGCGCGCAGCGCGCCGCGTTCGGGCTGAAATACATAGCGTGCATGTGATTCGATCGGCGTGCCGTCATCGGCGTCGACATCAAAGGTGGCGCCATAGCCGATCTCGGAGAGCAGGTTCTTCTCGAAGCGGCGCAGGATGCGTTCGTAATCGGTATTGCATGCCTCGCCAGCCAATTGCTCCAGCGTAGCGATGAAACGGTCATACAGTCTCTCGTGCGCATCGCCGCGTGCGAGAAGTCGCAACATCAACTCGTTGAGGTAAAAACCGCACATCAGTGCACGCCCTTGCGGCGCCATCAAGCCGCCCTGCCATTCGGCTGCATGCAGGGTTTTCAGTTCGGATTTGCCGAACCATGACAGCAGCAACGGTGTGAAAGGCTGCATCAAGCCACGCAGGGCCGAGGTCGGGCGCCGCGCACCGCGTGCGATCAAGGCAACCCGCCCATGGCTGCGGGTGAAAACCTCCGCTACCACGCTGGTTTCCTTGAATGGATAGGTGTGAAGGATGAAACCGGGTTCGTTGTTGATACGGGCGTCAGACGACATGCTTTTTTATCCGCGAAGGACGCGAAGGGGTGCGAAAAAAACCAGAACCGTAGAGATAAATACTTGGCACATGGAGCGACTCTGCATTTCCGATGATTTTATCTTCGCGTCTCTTCGCGGATGAGGATTTTTAACCCAGACCCAGCGACTTCAGCATCCGCACATCGTCGGCCCAGCCGCCTTTGACCTTGACCCAGACTTCCAGATACACCTTGCTGTCAAAAGCGTGTTCCATATCGAGTCGCGCCTGGGTGGAAATGGTCTTGAGCTTCTCGCCGCCCTTGCCGATGAGGATGGCTTTATGCCCTTCGCGGTCGACCAGGATGGTGGCGAAAATCCGCCGCAAATTGCCCACTTCCTCGAACTTGTCGATCTGGACGGCCACGCCATAAGGAATTTCCTCACCGCTCAGACGAAAAACCTTCTCACGAATGAGTTCAGCAGCCAGTTGGCGTTCGGTCTGATCAGTAACATCATCCTCGCCAAACAAGGGCGCATTTTCCGGCAAATGGGTCTGCACTGTTTTCAGTAACTCGTCGAGATTGTTGGCTTGTTTGGCTGAAACCGGAACGATCTCGGTGAAAGCATGGGCAGCAGAAACTTCTTGCAGGTAAGCCATCAAGGCACCCTTATCCTTGACGTAATCAATCTTGTTGACCACCAGAATCACTGGGCGATCCTTGGGCAGCAATTCGATCACCTGACGATCTTCATTCGTCAGCTTGCCCGCCTCGACCAGCAGCATCACCACGTCGGTATCCGACAAGGTTTCGCGCACGCGCTTGTTCATGGTGCGGTTCATCGTGTTGGTATGACGCGTCTGGAAACCCGGTGTATCGACGAACACGAACTGCGCTTCATCGGTGGTATGCACCCCCATCACGCGATGACGCGTGGTTTGCGCCTTGCGCGAGGTGATGCTGATTTTTTGCCCGACGATGCGGTTCAGCAGGGTGGACTTGCCGACGTTCGGCCGCCCGACAATCGCGACGAGGCCGCATTTATATTCACTCATGTTCGCAGCCTGTTCACTTTTGTAATTCGCCACACGCCTGGCGGGCAGCTTCCTGTTCCGCCGCGCGACGACTCTTGCCTTCGCCACGCGTGCTGAGCGACGGTCGGGTCAATACACATTCAACAATAAAACTCTGATCGTGCGCCTCGCCCTGGGTATCGATCAATCGATATTCGGGCAAAGGCAAGCGGCGCGACTGCAATATTTCCTGTAATTGGGTCTTGGCATCCTTGCCCGAAGCCGTGGGGTCGATCTTCGCCACCAGTGGGTCAAACAGGCCACGCACCACGCGCTGCGCCTCATTGAATCCCGCATCCAGAAAAATGGCCCCGAACAGGGATTCGAGTGCATCAGCCAGAATGGACGGGCGGCGAAAACCACCGCTCTTGAGTTCGCCTTCCCCCAGGCGCAGGACCTCGCCCAGCTTCAGGATAACGGCGATGTCGGCCAGCGTTTCCTGGCGCACCAGATTGGCGCGTAGCCGCGACAGGCTGCCCTCGGGCAAATCAGGAAAGGCGTCGTAGAGCGCCCGGGCCACCGAGCAGTTCAACACCGAATCACCCAGAAATTCGAGGCGTTCATTGTTGACCGCACTGTAGCTGCGGTGTGTCAGTGCCTGTTCCAGCAGATCGGAACGGGTAAAGGTATAACCCAGCGCCTGCTGCAGGCGCTGGTTCAGCAAAGGATTATTCAATCTGGGCGGCTGTGGCGTTGGGATCCGAACTGGCGCTGAAGTCGACCACGATGCTGACGTTGCCAACGAGTTTGGAGCGGAACACATAGTCAGCAGAAACGACCAGGCCGCCGTTGCGCCGGTCGATGGTGAGGTCTTCCGGCTTGACTACCGTGACGTAGCCGACGTTGGCTCGCTTGATGAAATCATTGCGAATCTCCGCATTGCTCTTGGACTTGAGTCCGGACTCCTGCCCCATCGTGTTCAGAATCTTCTTGACCGAGAAAAACTCGATATAGGCCGGCACCAGTTTCATCGCCAGCATGGCCACAAAAATCAGCATCACGGCAACGAAGAGGAAACCCAGCATGGTCAAACCACGTTGTTGCGATTTCATGGAACGTAAATGATGCATGGTGTCTCCCTATCGAATGGTGGTGCCAATGCGGCCAAACTCGTCAAAGTTCATCCAGATGAAAAAAGCCTTGCCGACGATGTTCCTGTCTGGCACAAAGCCCCAGTAACGGCTGTCATTGCTGGCGTCGCGGTTGTCACCCATCATGAAGTACTGACCCACCGGCACCTTGCAGACAAAGCCTTCGCCCTCGGCATTGTATGAGCAGTTTTCGCGATAGGGGAAGTCCACCACCTGCGGCGGGAAAACCGACGGTTTGCCCGGCTCGGTCATCATGCTGTGGCCGGTGCCGTTCAGTTGCTCGTCGTACACCATGGCGGTGATGTAGTTCAGTCCGTTACCGACATAACTGTAGGTGCCGGTATTAACACTTGGAACCGGTTTGCCGTTGATGCTGAGCTGCTTGTCACGATACTCGACCACGTCGCCGGGAACACCAATCACACGTTTGATGTAGTCGAGGCCGGGGTCGTTCGGGTAACGGAACACCATGACATCACCGCGCTCGGGGTTGTTCATCTCGACCACTTTTTTATTGATCACCGGCAGGCGGATGCCATAAGTGTATTTATTGACCAGGATAAAGTCACCGATCAACAGCGTCGGCATCATCGAACCGGACGGAATCTTGAACGGCTCGACCAGGAACGAGCGCAAGCCGAACACCACCAGAATGACCGGGAAAAAACTCTTGGCATATTCGACCAGCAGCGGCTCGTTGGCGTCCTTGTCGCGACCGCGTTTGAGCACCAGCGCATCGAGCAGCCAGATGCCTCCGGTGATGGCAAGCGCAACAAAAAGAATCAAGGCGAAGTTCATGTGTGTTTATCCGCGTTTTATTTATCCGAGACCTGGAGAATCGCAAGAAAGGCTTCCTGCGGAATTTCGACGTTACCGACCTGCTTCATGCGGCGTTTGCCGGCCTTCTGTTTTTCCAGCAGCTTTTTCTTGCGTGAGATGTCGCCGCCGTAGCATTTGGCCAACACGTTCTTGCGCAGTGCCTTGACGTTTTCACGCGCAATAACGTTGGCGCCAATGGCCGCCTGCACGGCCACGTCGAACATCTGGCGTGGAATCAGTTCACGCATTTTCGACGCCAGTTCACGCCCGCGATACACGCTGGTGGCGCGGTGCACGATCAGCGACAGCGCATCGACTTTCTCGTTGTTGACCAGGATATCGAGCTTGACCAGATCGCCCGCACGATATTCCTTGAATTCGTAATCGAGCGAGGCATAGCCACGGCTGGTCGATTTCAGCTTGTCGAAGAAATCCATCACCACTTCGTTCATCGGCAGGTCATACACCAGCATGACCTGCCTGCCGTGGTACTGCATGTTCACCTGCATCCCGCGCTTCTGGTTACACAGGGTGATCACGCTGCCGACGTATTCCTCGGGAACGAAAATCGTCGCGGTGATGATCGGCTCGCGGATTTCCTCGATTTTCGACAGCTCGGGCAGCTTGAACGGGTTTTCGACATTGACCATCGAGCCGTCCTTCATCAGCACCTCGTACACCACCGTCGGCGCGGTGGTGATGAGGTCCATGTTGTATTCGCGTTCCAGCCGCTCCTGCACGATGTCCATGTGCAGCAGACCGAGGAAACCGCAACGGAAACCGAATCCCAATGCCTGGGAGACTTCCGGCTCAAACTGCAACGCCGCGTCATTCAGCTGCAACTTGGTCAGCGCATCCCGTAGCGCCTCAAAATCGTGCGACTCAACCGGATACAAGCCGGCAAACACCTGTGACTGGACTTTCTTGAAGCCAGGCAGGGGCTCGCTTGCAGGCCGATCGAGCAGGGTAATGGTGTCGCCCACCTGGGCTGCCTTGAGCTCCTTGATGCCGGCAATCACAAAACCGACGTCACCTGCCGCAAGCTGCGGCCGATCGACTGACTTGGGGGTGAACACACCGACATGTTCGGCCTGGTGTTGTGCGCCGCTTGCCATGAAACGGATCTTGTCCTTGGGCTTCAGCACGCCATCGACCACCCGCACCAGCATCACCACGCCGACGTAGTTGTCGAACCACGAATCGATGATCAGTGCCTTGAGTGGCGCGGATTCGTCGCCACGCGGCGGCGGCACCCGTTTCACCACCACCTCGAGGATTTCCGGGATGCCGATGCCGGACTTGGCCGAGGCACGCACGGCTTCGGAGGCATCCAGCCCCACGATGTCCTCGATCTCCTCGGCCACCCGGTCCGGATCAGCCGCGGGCAGGTCGATCTTGTTCAGTACCGGGATCACCTCGACCCCGAGATCGATCGCGGTGTAGCAGTTGGCTACCGTCTGCGCTTCCACCCCCTGCGAGGCATCGACTACCAGCAACGCGCCTTCGCAGGCTGACAGCGAGCGCGACACTTCGTAGGAAAAGTCGACGTGTCCCGGGGTGTCGATCAGGTTCAGGCGATAGACCTGGCCATCCTGTGCCTTGTAGACGAGCGCTGCGGTCTGCGCCTTGATGGTGATGCCACGCTCTTTTTCCAGGTCCATGGAATCAAGCACTTGCGCCTCCATTTCACGCTCGGAGAGGCCACCGCAGTGCTGGATCAGGCGATCAGCCAGCGTGGACTTGCCGTGATCGATATGGGCGATGATGGAGAAATTACGGGTCAGATTCTGCGACACAGCAAAACGGGCACGTTTCCGTGCCCGACTAGGGATGAGATAACTAGCAGAATTTTAACGGATTTCAGGCGTTGGCGCGCAGCCATTCCTGAAACGCAGGCAGATTAAGCTGGTGACGGCAAAGCTCATTGCCGCCATCGATCAGCAGGGGGACGTCCCAGCCGTATTGAGCCTTGAGTACAGGATCCGCATCGACATCGACAGGATTCAGGACATGCCCGCTTTCCCCTATCAATTCAATCACATGCGATGCCATCTCCTCACACAGCGGGCAACCCGCCCGCGTGTAGAGCGTCAGCGTTTTACTCACCGGTGATTTTCAGCGGAACATATAACGAGCCTTCGCCGCGCCGGATCAGGATGGCCACACTCTTGCCAACCGGCACCGCAGCAACGGCCTTGCGAAAGCCGGCCACCGAAGAGATCTTGATGTTGTTCACCGCCAGAATGACATCCCCGGTTCGGATACCCGAGCGGGCCGCATCGCCGGTGGCATCTTCGACCAGCACGCCCTGCTCGATATCGAGTGCGCGACGCTGCTCTGGGCTTAACTCCGACAAAACCAGCCCGCCGCGCGAAAAGGACCTGCTGTCCTTGCTGCCCGCCTGGGCCTCGACCGGCAGTTCACCCAGTGTCACATTCATCTGCTGGGTTTTGCCCTTGCGCCAGATATCCATCTGGATTTTGGCGCCGGGCTTGGCCATCCCCACCATGCGCGGCAAATCGCCCGAATTTTCCACAGCCTTGCCATTGAACGCCAGAATCACATCGGATGCCTGCAAACCCGCCTTGCTTGCCGGGCTGTCATCCTGCACTTGCGACACCAGCGCCCCACGCGGGCGATCCAGCCCAAACGATTCGGCCAGGTCCGCGCTCACTTCCTGAATCACCACGCCCAACCAGCCACGCGACACCTTGCCGCTGGTTTTGAGCTGGTCGACCACTTCCATCGCCACATCGATCGGGATCGCAAACGACACCCCCTGATAGCCTCCGCTGCGGCTGTATATCTGCGAGTTGATGCCCACCACCTCGCCCCTCATATTGAACAGGGGACCACCCGAATTGCCGGGATTGATCGCCACATCTGTCTGGATATAGGGCACATAATTCTCGGACGGCAACGAGCGCCCCTTGGCCGACACGATGCCTGCCGTGACCGAGTTTTCGAAGCCGAATGGCGAGCCGATTGCCGCCACCGCTTCACCGACGCGCAGCTTGGTCGGGTCGCCCATTTTGACGACCGGCAGGCCTGCTGCCGTGATTTTGATGACAGCCACATCGGTACGCGAGTCCGTACCTACCACCTTGGCCGTGAATTTGCGCTTGTCGATCAGCTTGACCACAACTTCATCGGCGCCCTTGACCACATGCGCATTGGTCAGGATGTAGCCGTCGCCGCTGACAATAAAGCCCGAGCCTTCACCCCGGGCCGGGATGTCCTGCATCGGCCCGCCCTGTCCACCCGGCCCGCCGGGGAAAAAGCGGCGGAAAAACTCCTGCAAGTCCGCTTCGTCAGGTATCACGAACGGCAATCCACCGGGATTACGTTTCACCAGTTTGGTCGTGCTGATATTGACCACGGCCGGACCCTGTTTTTCAACCAGATCCGCCACGTCCACCACGTCCTTGGCGAACGTGGGCGTGGACAGGCTCAACATCAGCACTACCGTTGCCAGAATCGTTTTCATCATGATTTTCCTTTCTTCAGACAAACACGCTTGATTTCCTCGCGCTTGACCGCCTCGCGCCTGAGCACCATGGGGCGCGCCGCCCGCCCGCCACGCGTGACCAGCCAGCCCGCCAGGCCGCCCAGCACCATGCCCGACAAGGCCGCACCGTCTCCTGGCTGCACGGCCTGCGCCAGCAGTGCGCCCGAGAGCATCAACCCCAGCGGCAGGCCGTATGCCCGCAATGCGCTCCTGAGCACGCTGCCCTCAGCAATGCCGACCACCACACGGTCGCCCGGTGAAAGCGACAAATCGCAATCGACCAGAAAATGACGGGGGCCTCTCTGAAACAACTCGGTGATGCGCCTGGATGAGCAGCCATGCCCCCCGCAAGTACCACATCCGGATGGCTCGACAGCCTGCACCCATACGCCATCCGCTGCCGTTCTCATCACCTCGGCGGTTTGTTCCAGCATGGCTGCGCTTACCTTTTCTCGACCGAGTTGCCGGTTTCGATCAACGCCATATTCGGCACTTCACCCAGTGTCGTTACCGTGTAGCCATCGACTTCACGCGCATACACACCAATCACGCCTTCTGCCGACAAGCCCTGCAAACGTTGCACCTGAGGGTTGGTCGGCTCCACAAACATTGATAGCACACTGAGTCCATCCGAAAACACCAGATGGGTCACGGGTGCCTTTTTGCCTGGCAGCATCCGCACCGCCTCCTGGACCTGTTCAAAACCCGGGGGCGGGGCCACATTCCAGGCCACCTCGGCCGGCTTGTCAAAAGTGGCTTTCTGCAGGATCTTGCCCGTCAAGTCGTTGGCAAAAATCTGGGCTGCCGGGGCTTTACCGATTTGAACTTCCGAAAACACGAACATCGACACCACACTGCCGTTGCTGTTGATCATGCGTGACTTGAGCGGCAGCCCGGTTTGTTTGTCCAGCCACAGGTGATAGCCATACCGATAGCCATCACGGGGTTCCAGCAATACTACCTGGCAAGACCGCCCGGCCACCCGCTCGATGCCACCCAGTTTCGCTTCATAATACTTGAGCAGACCCGCTGGTTGCGCGGGCAACAACGCCGGGAAAAAGCGCCGCAGCGTATTGCGTTCCAGACGCACATGCTTGCCATCCGGCAGATGGCAATACACATCGTTGTTGATCCGCAGGAACTGGCGCGGCGTACCGTCCATGACTTCGATTTTTTCCTGCTCCCCCCTCGCGTCAACCCGATGCAACACGCGTTGCACCTCAACGTGTTCACCCTGGTGATACACATAGATGCCACTGTAATTCAGCTGTTTGGTCGCGGCAGCGGCCCGATTAAGCCAGTCGAGGGCCGCATCGGCGTACGCGGTAGAAGATACAAGCAGCAACCCACTCAATCCGATAGCAAGCCAGGCGCGCTGCCAGGCCACTCCCGCCCGCATTAACGAGGCTCCTCCGCCACCGCTACCGTGCGGAGATAGGGGGAAGCCATCGCCATGGGGGCGAACTCCTGATGGGCCACAAAATACGGTGCAAGACGGGAATCAGATACATCCTGCTCGGATTCGGTCGCAACGCGCTGAAAGTCTGGTGCCGCAACCATCTGGGGCGCTACCGGCGGCTCGGACATCATCCCGCTAATCGAGATCACGCCCCATACCGCAAGCGAAGCAAAGGAGGCCACCGCCACCCGCTGCGGCCATGCACTGCGGCGCGGGGCAAGCACGGTGGGCTCGGTGGCCAGTTGCGCGGAAAACCGTGCCATGTAGTCGTCCGAAGCGGGTGCAACCCCACGCATCAGATCACCGATGAGCAGGTTCTCGGACCAGGTCTGTCGCAGGCGGTCATTCTGTTTCAAGGCTGCGATGCAGGCCTCGATTTCGGTACGGGTTGTTTCTCCATCCAGGGCTGCCGACAGCATCAGGTAGCTGTCGTCGGCCTGTTCGGCTGGGGAAAGGGTGTCTGATTTGAGAAGTGCTGACATGGTTACCACCTTTTATCCTGACTCGTGCCCAGCATCGGGCGTATTTTTTCCGCAATGGCCTCACGTGCGCGAAAGATTCGGGAGCGCACCGTCCCGATCGGGCATTCCATCATCTGCGCGATATCCTCGTAACTCATGCCTTCGATTTCACGCAGCGTAATGGCCGTCCTCAATTCCTCTGGCAGCGCATCAACTGCCTGATTTACCGCTTGGGCGATCTGTTTGGTCTGGAGTTCCGCATCCGGCGTCGCAATGTCGCGCAACAAATCGCCATCGTCGTAATTTTCTGCGTCATCCGCCAACACATCACTGGATACCGGCTGCCGCTTGCGCGCCACCAGGTAGTTTTTTGCGGTGTTGACCGCGATACGATACAGCCAGGTATAGAACGCACTCTCGCCGCGAAATCCCGGTAGAGCACGATAGGCTTTGATAAAGGCTTCCTGCGTAATATCTTCCACCTCTGCCGCGTCACGCACCATGCGCGACAATAACCGCCCGAGTTTGCGGTGATACTTGATCACCAACAACTCGAAAGCGCGTTTGTCGCCCTTCTGGGCGCGTTCGACCAGCACCTGATCCAGTTCGCGGTCCGACATATCTCCCTGCTGCTTTATTGTTTGTGTCGAAAGTATACGTGAGCGTAGCTTTCAGCGAGTGTGAACAGCCATGAACCATAAAGTTCACTCCGAACAAGGTTATTCTGGCATGACCCAAGCCTGCTATCATCCCCCGACACCATGCACCAATACGACGTCCTGATTCTTGGTAGCGGCCTTGCTGCGCTGACTACCGCACTCAAACTGGCTGACCAGCGCCGTATTGCCATTGTTACCAAGCGCCAGATGACCGATGGTGCAAGCGACTGGGCACAAGGCGGCATAGCCGCCGCCCTGGACAGCGGCGATTCGATCGAAGCGCATGTCCACGACACCATGGTGGCAGGCGGAGGATT
>CAYGMS010000056.1:0-10646 GCA_964350905.1 uncultured Thiobacillus sp.
GGCGCGGACAAGGTCTGGCGGCAAATGAAACGCGAAGGAACGGAAGTCGCACGTTGCACGGTCGAGCGCTTGATGCGCTGTCTGGGCCTGCGCGGCGCGGTACGCGGCCGTGTCGTGCGCACAACGGTGTCCGATCCCAAGCAGCCATGCCCGCTGGATCGGGTGAATCGCCAGTTCAAGGCGGATCGTCCGAACCAGCTATGGGTCTCGGATTTCACCTATGTCTCGACCTGGCAAGGCTGGTTGTACGTGGCCTTCGTGATCGATGTCTTTGCCCGGCGCATCGTCGGCTGGCGAGTGAGTCGAAGCATGACGACGGACTTCGTGTTGGACGCGCTGGAGCAGGCGCTCTACGCCCGTCAGCCCGAACGCGACGGCAGCCTCGTGCATCACTCAGACCGGGGCTCGCAGTACGTCAGCATCCGCTACAGCGAGCGCCTGGCCGAAGCGGGTGTCGAACCCTCCGTGGGAAGCCGTGGGGACAGCTACGACAACGCGCTGGCCGAGACGATCAACGGGTTATACAAGGCGGAGCTGATCCACCGGCGCGGCCCGTGGAAGACGCGGGAAGCGGTGGAACTGGCGACGCTGGAATGGGTGGCGTGGTTCAACCACGTCAGGCTGCTCGAACCCATCGGCTATATCCCGCCCGCCGAAGCTGAGGCAAACTACTACAGGCAACTCGCCGAACAGGCCGAGTCAACGGCCTGCACTTAAACCAAATGGCCTCCACGAAACCCGGGGCGGTTCAGCTTCTTAAGCAAAAACGGCGGCTTGTAGAACATTAGTTCCTTAGCGCTTATGCTGAATTTGTTGCCGTTTGAGAGTTGGAAAGATGAATTGGAAAGAAACACTCCACCAGCCTGGCATACCAGCAGCACTTGGTGCGGCCCTATTGTTTGGGGCGGGAACACCGCTCGCAAAGTGGCTTCTTGATGCTGTCAATCCGTGGCTGTTGGCTGGACTACTCTATTTGGGTTCGGGAGTTGGGCTGACACTTTATCGTCACCTGAGTCATGCCCCTGCCGTTCGCTTGCCTCGAGATGAGATGCCCTGGTTTGCCGGGGCGATTTTGGCGGGTGGGATCATCGGCCCAGTGCTGTTGATGTTCGGGCTGACGGGTATGCCCGCATCTGGGGCCTCCCTCCTGCTGAATGCCGAAAGCGTGTTCACCGCGTTGCTGGCATGGTTTGCATTCAAGGAAAACTTCGACCGGCGAATCGCACTGGGCATGCTTGCCATCGTGGCTGGTGCGATAGTCCTGAGCGTGCCATCGGGTGCGCGTATTTCCGGACTGTGGCCAACGCTGGCCATCCTTGGAGCGTGTTTCGCCTGGGGAGTCGACAACAACTTGACCCGCAAGGTATCGCTTACCGATGCAACCTGGATTGCTTCGGTGAAAGGCTGGGTATCCGGTATCGTCAATCTGAGTCTGGCCTTCTCGCTAGGCGCGTCGATGCCGGCATTGCCAAACTTGGCAGGTGCGATGATCATGATCCGCTGGTCCACTCACATCCACATTTCCCGGACGCTCACCACCGACACGGCCATTGAGGGGGCGGCTCTAAGCAGTTCAACAATAATCTTTAGGTCTGCTAATGGTGAAATTTTGGACAAATGGCGAATTCAGACTGACTGAGCGAAACGGGTCGTGACGTGCTCCAAAGGAAATCTCACCGAATGTTAGTTTTCTGATTTCCTCAGCGGCAGGACCCGATCTGAGACAGTCAGTCACATTCCACGAAAGCCGTCACTCAAGGACTAAGCCCAATCCATGAGATCTAACCCCAACAGATAATCGTCAACGGTAGTGTGACCGCGACAATTCTTCTTGACTATGGTCCTAACTCCAAGGTTTATAACTCAAGTCAATGAAGGAGATGTTTATGCACACCATCGGAAAACTCGCGCGTGAAGCCCATGTCACGACCGACACCGTGCGTTACTACGAAAAGGCGGGCCTGCTCGCACCTACCGCCAAGACCGGGGCCGGTTATCGCCTCTACGACGAGGAGGCGCTTCGGCGGCTGCGCTTCATCAAGCAGGCACAACAAAGCGGCTTCAGCTTGAGCGAGATCAGTGAATTGCTGGCGCTCAAAAACAGCGACGAGGCGTGCTGCAAAGACGTGAAAAGCGTGGCCATCGCCAAGAAACTGCAACTGGAACACAAGATCAAGGCCTTGCAAGTCATGTCCCAGGCGCTGACCGAACTGATTGCCATCTGCAACGACGAAGCCCGGCCGCTCAACGCGATGCTCAAGCTTGAAGTCTTTTCTTCGCCCGGCTGCGGCAAATGCGCGCAGGCCAAGTCACTGCTCAAGACAGTCGCGGAAGCGCTGGGGCCGGACAAGGTGACGTGGCGCGACGTGAACATCCTGAAAGAAATGGATTACGCCGTGGACGTAGGGGTGATGTCATCACCCGCGATCGCCATCGACGGCCAACTCGTGTTCTCTTCCTTGCCTAGTGCGGACAAGTTGCGAGCGGAGCTGAGCAGGCGACTGGGAGAAGCGGGAGGCCACGCATCATGAATGCGCTATTGCTCGTGACGGCGGCAGGGCTTGGCTTGTTGGCTTTTTTCGAGCCCTGCACCATCGCTACACACACCCTGTTTGCTGTACGCGCCAGTCATGACGCGGCCCGACGTCGCTGGCTCGGCTTGGCGCAACTGGTGCTGTCGCGCACCGCCTTGCTGGCGGCGCTGTTTGGCATCGCGGCCTGGCTCGGGCTGGAAAGTATCCCGGTGAACACGGCGACGTCCATGCTCAGTGTAATCGGCGCGATCTATCTGGTCAGCCGCAAGGTTTATCTGCCGGTTCCGCATATCGAATTCTTTCGGTTGATTCCCCAACATGGCCACCTGCCGCAGGCGCTCAAGCTGGGTTTGACCTTGCCTGCCTGCACGTTGCCGCTGGTGGCGGTGGTGGGCGTCCTCTCCGCCCTAACCCGCCGGCCCGATATGGCGATGCTCGCGGGTCTCGCCTTCGCCGCGATGTTCTCGCTGCCCACAGTATGGGACAGCATGCGCGGACTGAGCGCCGCGCACCGCGCTTTTTTGGGTAAAGCAGCTCATGCCAGCCCCTACGTGACCGCGTTGCTCCTGTGGAGCGGCGCTTTTCTGATTTGGAAAACAGGAATCTGAAACATGGACTTGGACGCACTTAAAACCACACTGGAACAGGCAAGCCTGGCCTCCCTGGGGGTAGGGTTTACCGCAGGTTTCATATTCAGTTTCAACCCGGTGGCGCTGGCCGCGATCCCGGTGTCGCTGGCCTATGTGACCAAGGCCCATGAGACTAGGCGTACGGTGCGCTTCGGTGCCATGTTCATCGCTGGCATGATCGTTGTACACGTGCTCATGGGATTCATTGCCGGGCTCGGCGGTCAGTGGGTGCAAAAAATAATTGGCCGCGAATGGGGGCTGGTGCTGGGGCCGCTCCTGATCCTGCTGGGCCTGATGTGGCCGGGCTGGATCAGGCTGCCGCTGCCGGTCATCCGCTTGCGGGCAAAGCGCGCCCAGAATGGCTGGGGAGCCTTCATGCTCGGCATCCCGTTTTCGGTAGCGGTCTGCCCATTCTGCACACCGGCGCTGGTGATCCTGCTGGGCGTGGCAACCGGCATCGGTTCGCCCTTGTTCGGCGCGACGCTGCTGCTCGCTTTTGCCCTGGGGCGCGCTGTGCCTATCATCCTTGGCGCCTGGGCGGTGGGCTGGCTAGAAAACCTGAAGCCCCTCCAGCATGCACAGCGCGTCTTCGAACTCGTCGGCGCGCTGCTGTTGATCCTCTCAGGGCTGTACATGCTGAACGCCTATTTCTATTTCATCCCCGAGCTTGCGGCGTAGGAGGGCTCATGAGAGTCGTATTGCATGCGTGGTTTTTGATGCTGCTGGGTGTGTGGGGAATGGCCGCGCAGGCCGCCGAGCCGAATCCCGTCCCCTTCGTCATGCAGATGACCGTGGGCGACTCCGACGCGCAGCGGCGCGCGTTCCTGCAGATCGCCAAGGTGTTGGAAGATGTCGGGCCGCAAAAAGTGAAAATCGAAGTGGCCGCCTACGAAGGCGGCATCGCCGCGCTGCTGGCCGACAACAACGATACCGCGACCCTGATCGCCGCCCTGGCGCGCGAAGGCGTGCGCTTCAAGGCCTGCCGCATCAGCATGCGCGGACATGGTTATACTGACGCCGATTTTCCGCTAGAGGTGGAGTTCGTGCCCGCCGGCGCGCCGGAGATGGTCCGGCTGCAAATGAAGGGCTACCGCTACTGGCACCCCTGAGCGCCAGAGCGGGTTACCCCGCGCAGCAGGACAACTGCTTCACGTCCCTGGTGAAGGTCTGGGCACAGAGCTTCAGCCCTTCCACCGTGGTGAGGTAGGGGAACAACTGTCCTGCCAGATCGGCCACGCTCATGCGGTTCCTGATGGCCAACGCGGCAGTCTGGATGATTTCGCCGCCCTCGGCCGCCAGCACCTGCGCGCCCAGGAGCCGTCCGGAATGCTTGTCCGCCACCAGCTTGATGAAGCCGCTGGTGTCGAAATTGGCCAGTGCGCGCGGCACATTGTCGAGCGTGAGTGTGCGGCTGTCGGTTTCCATGCCAAGCTTGTTTGCCTGCGCTTCGGTGAGGCCCACCGTGGCCACCTGCGGATCGGTGAACACCACCGCCGGTACCACCGAGAGATCAAGCACGGCATCGCCGCCGGTCATGTTGATGGCCGCGCGGGTGCCCGCCGCGGCCGCAACGTACACGAACTGCGGTGCGTTGGTGCAGTCGCCGGCTGCATAGATGTGCGGTACGGAAGTGCACAGGTGATCGTCCACGACGATGGCGCCGCTGGCATCTGTGGTCACGCCGGCGCGCGCGAGATCAAGCCCCGCCGTATTGGGTTTGCGTCCGGTGGCGATGAGCAGGCGGTCGCCACCGAGCGCGCCTGTACTTGTTTCAAGTTCAAATGCCTTGCCGACGAAGCGTACGGATTTCACGGTGGTGTTCGTGAGAATCCGCATGCCTTCTTCTTCCAGTGCGACCTTGAGCCCTTCGCCAATGGCCGGATCTACTTTGGATAGCAATGTGCCACGGGCAACGAGGGTGACCCGGCTGCCCAGGCGCAGATACGCCTGCGCGAGTTCCAGTGCGACCACCGAGCCGCCGTATACGATCAAATGGGCCGGCGTTTCCTCGGCGATCAATGCCTCGGTCGAAGTCCAGAACGACGTGCCAGCAAGACCTGGCACGTCCGGAATCTGCGGTGATCGGCCAGAGGCAATCAGGATGCGGTCGGGCTTGAGGCGCTGTTCGCTACCGTCGGCTTGGCGCACGACAAGTGTCCTGGCATCCTCGAATCGCGCGAAGCCGCGCAGCAGATTGATGCCGGGGTTGGTTTCCAGAATGCGCTCGTATTTGGCATGGCGCAGTTCTTCCACGCGCGCCTGCTGCTGCGCGACCAGCGCCTTGCGATCCACCACGGGCGCGTGTTTGGCGAGACCCAGAAACGGGTGCTGCGCTTGCAGATGCGCCACGTGAGCGGCACGAATCAGAATCTTCGACGGCACGCAGCCGACATTGACGCAGGTGCCGCCGACGACGCCAGCTTCGATCACCGTCACCACCGCGCCTTCTTCCACAGCGCGGATGGCAGCCGCAAAGGCGCCTGAGCCTGTGCCGATGATGGCGACGCTGAGTTTGGCTTCGGTCTTGGGCACGGTGCCGCCCGCGACTTCCGCGCCGTAGCCCTTGGCGCGCACGGCGTCGAGTAGCGAGTTGACGGAAGTGTCCGCGCTAATTTCCACACGGGCCGTAGCATCGGGATAAGACACATCAGCCCGAGTTACACCGGCTACCGTCAACAGTGCCTGTTTCACGGATGCGGCGCAGTGGTCGCAGGTCATGCCGGTGATGTGAAGCGTCTGCTCGCTCATTTGGCAGGCGCTTCTTTCAGCTTGGATTCGTAGCCGGCCTCGAAGGTGGCATCCTCTAAAGCCCGGATGTTGGTCTTGGCGTCGTCGAAGGTCACTGCGGCCTCCTTTTTCTCGAAAGACACGTTGACCTTGGACACACCCGGCACCTTGACAAGCGCCTTCTTCACGGTGATCGGGCAGACTGCGCAGTACATGCCGGGCACGGACAGCGTGACGGTGCGCACGGCGGCGAATGCAGCATCGGAGAAGGCAAAACCGAGGATCGAGACGAGAATCAGTTTTTTGGCTTGCGCCGAAACGAGCGTTTTCATGGGGAGACTCCTTTAGTAGAACAGCGGGGCGATATAGGGGAAAACCACGGCGAGAACGACGAGCACGACCACAATCCAAAACAGTACCTTGTAGATGCGGTTGGTCTGCGGCATGGCGCACAGGGAGCCCGGCGTGCTGGCTGCCGCCGGGTCGTGGTAGATCTTTTTCCAGGCGAAGAACAGGGCAATGATGGCCGCCCCGAGAAAGTAGGGACGGTATGGCTCCAGTACGGCGAGATTTCCTACCCAAGCGCCACCGATGCCGAGCATGACCAGTACAAGTGGGCCGACGCAGCACAGGGAGGCGGCAATGGCGGCGATGACGCCGCCGATGAGCGGCAAGCGCCCGGCTTTCTCTTGCAACATCATGATGTCTCCTTTCGAATCTTGAATGAATAGCGTCACCGTACTTCCGTAGTCATGTACGGAGTCAAGCGGTATGGGGATCAATCTGGAATCTGGCCATAGGCACCTTCGTCAAGGCGGCCGGAGTCAACGTAGAAACAATAAGGTCCTATCTGCGCAAGGGCTTATTGCTGGAGCCAGACATGTCTTACGGCAGTATTCGCTGACATGACGAGGCGCATGAAGCGAGTTCAATTGGCGAAATCAGACTAGCGACAGGGCTTTGGCCTGGACGAAATCACCGAACTACTCAGACTGGACGATGGCACCCATTGCGCCGAAGCCAGTCACCTGGACGAGCACAATCTCTAGGACGTGCGCGAAAAGATGAACAACCTGGCGCGCATGGAGGCCGTGCTGTCCGAACTTGTGTGTGCCTACCATGCACGGAAGGGAACTCTCACCGAATAATAGCTTTCTGATTTCCTCTGCGGCAGGACATGACCCGATGCTGCCTGTTGCGCAGAAAAAGAAAACCCCGCCGAAGCGAGGTCTATGTGGGTGCTGCTGAGATTACACTTTCCTGCGACGGTTGAAGCCGGGTACCCTCTGCCGAACGAGGCTACTCATCTTTGCTTGTTGGATTCGAATGTTGTTGCGTGTACTGCGCCTGAGGTTATAAAGCCAACCACGCATAAATACTTTTAAAGAGTTCATACTGGTTCTCCTTATTGGTTTGTGCGGAGCGAGCCGAGGTGACTATCTACATATAGGTCTGACATATTGGCTCTATTGCAAGGAAGAGCAAGGAATGCGCCACTTATCGGCATCGGATATAAATCAACGGGTTATGACAGAGCGACGCTTACCGTGGCTCAGTATCTTGAGCAATCTGTAAGAAATTCCGACGCTTTTTTTACTGCCTTTGCATAGGTCTAAATTACACGGGGGATGTGAATTGACATACGAATCAACTCCGCTCCCGTCGGTTGCCTGACTCGCATGGTCTATGCACTTAAGCATCTTGGCTGACCGCATCGGCCGAGGAGCAGAAGTCCACGGCCAACTTGCGAACGGCGGCTCCACCACAGATAACTGACCTTGATGGCACCGAAGGCCGAACGGCCCGGGTCGATTTGAGACCATAAAACACTACAAAATTCGACACATGCTGTAAGGCCATGTCTTCCACATTTCAAGCGTCTCCGTCATAAAAACGCGTACCACAAAACAAAATACACTTCAGCAATCAATCAAAAAAACTTTGTTTGAATTATCTGCTGCATAGCCAAGGCCGAGTCCATAGCATCACGGGCATTTTCACTCCTCGCGCAAAGAGTGCCCGTGACTTCCATAGAAGAACCCAACAATCAGGATCATCCTGTCACGCTCTTCGCACACATTGCGGCACGATTCGAACAAATCGAACTGTCCCACTGGACGGCCGTTGTGTTTGCATGGCTTGCCGATTATGACGGGATCGATCGATGCTATTTTGAAGACGAAGAGGAATCCCCAGCCCATGAGGTGCTTCATTGCATCTCCGAACTGGAGCATGGGACTACAGACGACGAAGTAGCCCACGCGCTATCTCATCTTAAATTTCTTACTTGGCGTGTCCGCCATCCCGAAACCGCGGAGCGCTGGGATCCGCTCTCACTATCCCTCAGTGATTTCATCGGCGGGGACTTATCGCCCAATTGCTGGAAATGGGAAGGGACTTTCCCGTCTTCACCCGTAATTGCCTCATGGCTCATCGAACAGCTCCCACACCGCTGATGTCCGGTGATTGGCTGCTCATTGCCGCTGGAGCCTTGGGAGTAGGCGGCGTATGGGTCGTTTGGCGTATTGCCCGCCACACCGACCACGCGGCGTCCGACCATTCAACTCCATCCGGTAGCGATTCAAGGGCAGCCAACCATATTAAGGTTCTCTCTGGCAAAGCCGTCCTGGATCAACTCAACCTTCAAGCCCTGGTCGACGGATGTCGTGACCGCATGGGATTCGACTACACCCTGTTCCATCAAGACTGCATGCCCGTCATCGAGCGGGCTGCGGAATGGACTCAACTGCTACCCGCCTCGGAATCACACCATCACGCGCAGCCCGGCGGTCTCATGACCCATATGATGGAGTCGGCAGCACACGCGCTACGCTTCCGGCAGGGCTATCTGCTTCCGGTCGGAGCAGCCCCCGAGGAAATCCCGGCTCGCAAGCACCGCTGGACTTACGCGGTGTTCCTTGCTGCGCTACTGCATGACATTGGAAGGCCTATGGCCGATATCAATGTCCAAGTTCTCCGATCGAGAAAACCCTGTGGCAAGTGGCAGCCTCTTGCTGGCTCGATGCTGGATCAGGGGTTGACGCATTACACGTTGAATTTCGAGATCACGCGGGATTACGACCTGCACAAGAAACTGCCCATCGTGCTGTTCCAGCGGCTCGTCCCTTCCCATGTTCTCGCTTGGCTTGCCGATGACGTACAGCTCATGGGCGATTTGACGAGCTACCTTTCGGGGGACGATCAAGACAAGGGTGTGCTGCGAGAAATCGTCACACGCGCCGACTCCGAATCGGTCAAGAACAACCTGATGCAAGGACCGCGCACTCGCTTTGCCTCCGCCCGGTCGGTGCCATTGATCGAACGCCTGATGCAAGCCTTGCGCCTGATGCTGGAAGAAGGGCGACTGAGCCTGAATAGGGCGGGGTCCCATGGTTGGGTTTACGATGGAAAAATCTGGTTCGTGTCCAAGCGGCTGGCCGACGAGGTACGCCAGTTCCTGACTGAACGCGAAAGCGGGGAGGGCATACCTGGCAAGGATAAGAACGATCGCCTTTTCGATACCTGGCAAGAGTACGGTGCCTTGATCCCCACCAGTGAGAACCGTGCTGTGTGGCAGGTCATGGTCAGTCTCGATGAAGGGTGGGAACAAAAGCTGACCGTGCTGTGCTTCTCGCTCGACAAACTGTTCCAGTCCCCGGTTCTTTACCCGGAAATCATGAGAGGCAAGATCATTGCCGGAACGCAGGATGCCTCATACATCCAACCGCTCGATTCGGAATCCGAGGTAACTATCGGTTCCATAAGTGATTCTGGCGTTGAGGCAGCCACCAACCCATTAGAAGATCCGGCCAACCAGCTGTCGCTCGTCATACCGCAGCCAGATCCTACCCCCTCGCCGAACTCCGAAGAACAGCCGAAGCGAGCCAGCACGGCTCTCCCTCCCATTCGCCCGCCGGCACAGCCCAGAGCGGCCGCTCTATCTGAACCTGGGGGCGCGGCTGAGGACGCAGGCTTTCTCGATGAAGATGACGCCGCGATCAAACATTCACCGAAACCCAAGCCCCCTACTGCAGCAGCATTGAAGCCGGTTGCGCCGGCAGGCCAAACAGCGGCCAGGCCTAAACCCGGCTCGAAAAAGAAGGAACCCTCTGGTGCAGCTATGCGGTTCATGCGCTGGATTCAGGAGGGCCTCTCGGAAGGCAGCATGTCGTACAACCGCGCGGACGCCATGATTCACTTCGTTGACGAAGGGATGATGCTGGTTTCCCCAGTGATTTTTCGCAAGTTCGCCGAACTGTTCGGGGAGGAGGGCGATGGCACGCCATCGGATCGAGCGGGGAGCAAGCTGGGGACCGGCATCCAGCGCCAGGTTACCAATGCTGGCTGGAATCTGGTAACCGGAGAGAAGAAGAGCAACATCCAGCGTTACATGGTGATCGGCGCCGATGGCGAGGGCAAAAAGCTGATCTCTGGCGTGGTCATACTGGATCCTGTTCGATTCGTGAACCCACTTCCGCCGAATAATCCCTGCATTGTCAGGTTCGACAAACCCATCGAACACGTCTGACATGAGCTATCCCATCGAAAATCTGTTCAGGCCCGCGGTCGAATACGTGCCGGCCTTTGCCTCGTTGTCCGGTGCCATTCTCCTGATGAGCGCTCACGAGTGGTTTTTCCTGCCAAAGGAGCTGATCGTGACAGCCGCTGCCGGCATGGTCCTGCATGCCGGCGTGCGACTGAGACAGGGTATTCGGGTATCCCGATTTCAGCGCAACCTTACCCGACTGCCTAAATA